>JANOXY010000688.1:0-1562 GCA_031418675.1 Pseudomonadota bacterium | reverse complement strand
GCGCGCCGTGCATCGGGCGTAAACGGTCTGGCGTCATAGCCCAAGACCGCCACCGCATCGAGAATATGTGACAGCCTGGTAGCGGCCCCACGCCAGCTCACCCGCGCTCGTCGGCTGACAAAATTGACCTCAAAGCTATCCACCCCGGCGCAGCGCGCCAGGCGCGATTCAAGTAACCAGGCGCAGGCGACACAGTTCATTCCGGCCAGCGTCAGGTCGGCGCTGGAGACCTCGCCCACATACGTGACAAAGCGCGCCTGCATCTGGGGGTCGTCATATACAGCGTAACGATCGGCGCTCAGCGCATCGCTGTTTGGTCGCGGCGCAAAGCGCTCGCGATGCAGGTAATAAGCAGATAAACCGAAGTCGTGGATGGCGGTGGTCGCAGCAAGGCATCCGGGACAACAAAGATTGATCTCGCGATCATCCAAGTGAAGGCGCCACGAGCGACCGGCCGCCAGCTTCTCACCGCAATGGAAACATGGCTCGACAAGCGCCGTCGTCGGCGTTGCGCCGCGATCAAGCACGGCGAGTTCAGGTGCGCCCATGGGCACACGGACTTGAAGCGCAGGTAGTCACGCTCTGCACTATCGACCCTCGCGCAACGCCGTGCTTGATCCAGATCAGCCTGTCCCGCTTCGAGCGCAGATGACTCGGCAATGAGACGACGCTTGCCGGCATCGAGTGTTGATCCAGATCACGCGCGATCGGAGGCCCATGGCTCATCTTAGCGGCCCAAGCGATGGTCAGTACCCACCACCCGAACGTGACAGCAACAAGCAAGTGCTCCATGCGCACCCGGCACTCAGATCCTGCGCGCCGATCTGACAACCTCATCAAACAAACCCCGGGTGGATCACGCACGCATGACTGACACCTATAACGACAAGGTTGTTCGTCAGTTCGCCATCATGACGGTCGTGTGGGGCATCGTCGGCATGCTGGTGGGTGTGCTTATCGCTGCGCAAATGGCCTGGCCCGCGCTCAACTTTGATCTGCCGTGGTTCAGCTTCGGTCGCTTGCGTCCCCTGCACACCAATGCAGTCATATTCGCTTTTGGTGGTTCGGCCCTGTTCGCCGGCTCTTGTTACATCGTGCAGCGCACCTGCCATGCACGTCTGCTGTCCGATGGTCTGGCGGCCTTCACGTTCTGGGGCTGGCAACTTGTCATCGTATTGGCTGCTGTCACACTGCCCATGGGCATCACCAGCTCTAAGGAGTACGCCGAGCTGGAATGGCCCATCGATATTCTGATCGCGGTGGTGTGGGTCGCCTACGCGGTTGTGTTCTTTGGCACCGTTGCGCGCCGACGTGTTAAACACATCTATGTGGCCAACTGGTTTTTTGCGGCCTACATCATCACTATCGCGGTGCTGCATATCGTCAACAGTCTCGCCCTGCCGGTCTCGCTGACCAAGTCCTATTCGATATTCGCCGGCACCCAGGACGCCATGGTGCAATGGTGGTACGGGCACAACGCGGTGGGCTTTTTCCTGACGGCCGGCTTCCTTGGTCTCATGTATTACTTCATCCCCAAGATCGTGGGGCGGCCGGTCTATTCC
>JANOXY010000687.1:0-8851 GCA_031418675.1 Pseudomonadota bacterium | reverse complement strand
GCGCGGCCGTCTGGCCATTGCGATCGCCAACCCCATCGATCACCGCGAGACCGTGGTTGCCCTGATGGAGCCCGGCGATCTGCTCGGTGAGATGGCGATGCTCGACGGTGGCCCACGTTTGGTGTGACCAAACCGCAGGATGCCACCAGTCAGGCCAGTGGTATGGCCACCCGTATGGCAGCCCGTTGGCGGGACACCCTGGGCCCGCAATTTGTGTCATGCATCGCGCGCGTCCACAAACACCCGCTCGATCACGCGGCCCTGCCGAGTTTCGATATTCCCGCAGCGGGCACCGCGTCCATCGAACTGGCCCTCAACCACTGGGAGCGGGTATGGGAAGAAGATGCCGACGAAGATATCCCGCTCATGCGCCTGGCAGCCGCTTGGCTGCGGCGTCATCAACCCGTGTGCGCCAAGCCCGTGTTGCTGCACGGTGATTACCGCATGGGTAATTTTCTCTTCACTGAACACGACGCGCGGATTACCGCCATCCTCGATTGGGAGATGGCGCGTGTCGGTGATCATCATTTCGACATCGCCTGGGCGATGCATCCTGCCTATGGCACCTATGACGCGGATGGCAAAACGCTGCTGGTGGGCGGACTGTTACCCGAGTCTGAATTTTGCGCGCGCTACGAACAGGAATCCGGCTTCACCATCGACCCCGAGACCTTGCACTACTACAAGATCTACCGCGGCTGGCTGCAAGGTGTGATCGCCATCGCCACCGCCTGGCGCATCGCCCACAACCGCAAAACCCATCAGGACGTGCAGGCCGCCTGGATCCTTGGCATCGGCCCCAAGCTGCTGGCGGAGTTACGTGATTTGATGGCGTTAGCCGTCTAGCTAGAAACCGGTCCACCATGCAATTACGCGCCGACATCCAATTACAGACCGCCATCCGCGCTTTGCGCGAGGTGGTGGCACCCGCAGTCGATGGAAGTAACGCACTGGCCGTCGAGCAGCTACAGATCGTCATCGGTATGTTGCAGCTCATGGCCGCGCGTCTGCCGCTGCAAGCACGCTACGACCGCGATGAACTATCGCGCTTGCTCGAGTTCAGCACGGCCCTGATGGCCGCGCTTGATGACGACCGATACACCGACATCACCACCACCCTGCGCGATACCAGCGGCGAGGGTGCTGAACTGCTCGCCCGCGCCCAGGTCGACCCCGCCGAGGTCTTGCGTGTGATACGCGATCTCCGGACCCACAGCGGTGCACTCATCACGGCGGTGTATCACGATGGTCATGACGCTGAGCGCGTTTGTATCACCGCCCTGACCCTGGCCCAGGCCGACGCCCAGTTGCTGCGCGAACGCAGCTGGGTGCTACCGATGGGTTGGGAGAGTGAGCCCGAAAGCCTGCCGGCCATTGAGGATCTGTTGAAGTAGATCCATCAAGCAGCATCCCAACACCCGCACCCTGTAGGTGCGAATTTATTCGCACATTCGCCTGGCATCTTGTAGGTGCGAATTTATTCGCACATTCGACGCCCGACCACGGCGTTGCAGCACGTGACAATGTGCGAATAAATTCGCACCTACAGAGCGGGATCGGACTTCTTCACCCGGCGGCGGCGCAGAATAGGCCATGCTTACCGACGACTATGCGGATTAACATCAACCCGGAGGTGCTTATGAACATGCTGAAATCATTGGCAGCGGTGCGCAGCGAAGCGCAACGCCTTGGCACTGTGCCTTATCTGCTCAGCGTCGGTGCCGACGGCCGCCCCCACGCGATCGCCATCGAGCCCAGCTGGCAGGACAACACACTCACGCTCGGCGCTGGCCGTAAAAGTCTCGCCAACATCGCCGCCTGCCCCTGGGTCAGCGTGATGTGGCCCGCACCCGACGCTGCGTCCTATGGTCTGTTTGTCGATGGTCGCGCCGAGGTGCATGGTACCGAGGTGGTGCTGACACCCAGCCGCGCGGTACTGCATCGTTCGGGGCCAGCCACCACGCCAGGTGGGTCCGGCTGCGGCAGTGATTGTGTGCCACTGTTCGGTTGAGTTTTGTGGTGGTGAGCACCTTCAACACGCGCACCAGTTCGCAAACCACCCATCAACTGCAAGCGACTGGAGCGTTACGGGCAGCCGCCCCGTAACGCCTGGCGAAGCGCGGCGCGACCGCGCAGCCATCGCTCCCTTAAGCCATGAGCGACATAAAATAATCGATGTCCAGCTCCGCCACTTCGCCGGTCACAGGATCCTGGCTACGCAGCAGTACCCGCTCACCCGGTGTGCCGACCAACAGCGCGAATACCGTGAAGCCCGTTTCGCGGGTCTCGGGAAAATGGGTTGAGCCGATCTGTTCAACCGCCAGGGCGCCCGGCGCAAGATGCACGTCGCCGTAGTTCCACTCCCCTTGCAAGGTATAGGCAAATGCCCGGCAGCGATGTTCGTGCATCGGGAAGTTCTGGTTCGGGCCCAGTCGATACAAAAAAGCGACCGTTTGCGACGCGCGGTCGGCGTAAAGCACTTTGATCGCCGAACCGGCATAACCGGCCATATCCACCCACGGGTGATCATCGGCGCCGATAAAAGCATCTCCCGGCCGCATGATCGCGGGCCACGGTGCACCGGCGGCCAAGGGTGGTGGGACATCGGCAGACGTATCGAGCTTGGCCATGGTTGTGCTCATGATGACTATCCTCTTAAGTTTGGGGTGGAATGGAGTACGCGCCAGGTGGCGGCTAGCTGCGGATCCTGTCCTGGTCGCGCAGCCACCGAGGGCAAGCATAGTCAGATGGGCGACGGTGGGACCAGTCTTAGGGCTTTAACACCGCTTCGATAGCTCGGTCGTGGCCCCGAGCTTGTGTGAAAAGCGCGTTGTCTTCGCGACGCCCGCCGCATGGCTCAGAAACCGATCTGCGAACCACCGTCCACATTCAAATGCTGGCCAGTGATATAGCTCGCCGCATCCGATAGCAGAAAACAACAGGGCTAGGCCACTTCCGCCGGCTGGGCGATACGACCCATGGGAATGGCGGCCATGGTGCGTTCAATGAATTTTGGACTGCGGATCACTTCGGTCATCGGTGTTTCAACGGCACCGAAGCACACGCTGTTGACACCAATGCCAAAGCGCGCCCATTCGCGCGCCGCGCTCATGGTGATACCCAGCACACCGGATTTGGCGGCGCCGTAATTGATCTGGCCGATGGTGCCGCGGCGGCCTGCCACGGACGAGACATTGACGATGCGACGCGACGCGACCTCGCCTGCTTCGGCGCGCTCCATCATGTGGCGCCCGACCGCCTGCAGGCAGTAGAACACGCCGCTCAGATTGACATCGATAACCGCCTGCCAGTCGGCCAGCGACATCTTATGAATCATGGCAGTGCGGATAATGCCGGCGTTATTGAACAAACCGTTGATGGCGCCGTGTTTGGCTGCCACGGTTTCAACCATATGTTGCACAAAGGCCGGGTCGGCAACACTGCCGACATGGACCTCGGCCGCGTTGCCTATCATGGTCGCCGTTTCGCGCGCACCATCACCATTGACATCGACCAGCGCGAGCCTGGCACCGAGTTCGGCAGCCTTGCACGCCACACCGCGGCCGATGCCCTGGGCGGCGCCGGTGATGATAATGACGCGGTCGGTGAGGTTCATTGGGTTTTGCATAACAAGTCTCTTGGCAGGATGTGATAGGGCTAACGATGGTTGGTTAGCGCACTTCGCGCTTAAACAACGATGTGATTGGCGGTAGTTTGGCGGTATCGGGATCGAGGCCCGCCCCTTGATACCAGATGCGTTCGCGGCGTGCCTGTACCAAGCTATAGCTCAGCACCGCGGCCTTCAGTGCGGAAGGCATGAGGGCGTCGCTGTCTGCGCCGGCGATGATGCGGTCGATGACCTGCTTTAATGCGCGATGGGCAGCACTGACGGCGTCATAGTCACTTTTGTCCAATCGCTCGGCCTCGGCCACTGCGGCGTGCAATGTGTTACTTAGTTCACTCGTCAGACCCAAATCGGCCAATTCCCGCGCCAATTTGCAAGCCAGACGCAGGCTCTCGAATTCATAGTTGAGCGCATGTTTCCACTGCCCGGCGATCACCGACAAATGCCCCATCACCAGTTTGGTTTGATCCCGGGCGAGGGACTGATCGGCGGGGATAGCCGGCAAGATCACGTCGGCCAAGGCCTTCAGCATGGACTGCAAGCGCAGATCAAGATCGGGATTCATCGCAGCTCATCTCGCAACAGTTCGTTGATCTGATCAGAAAATACCGCTGTGCATAGCGCCAGCCAGGTCAGCACCAGATCCTGATGACTCTGCCCAAGTCTGGCCGCACGACAGGCCGATGCGCTATTGATGACGATACACTTCCAGGCGTTCAAGACTTCGTAGTAGCGAATCGTATCCAGATCGACCAAAGCGCCGGTCGCGTGCATGTAGTGGCTGAAAAATTCAGCGCGGGGCAACAGCCCACAGATCAGTAATTCGCCGTCAGCGCGCGGTGTGCCAAACAGGCGTTGCACACTCCACGCCAGATCTTCATGGAAATCACCGAGGTGCGCGAGTTCCCAATCGAGCACAGCGCTGAATTCGCCGCTAGGCTCAACGAACATGAAATTACCGATGCGGTAGTCGCCGTGCACCATCACCGGTTGGGAACACAGCGGCGCATTCTCCCGTAACCAGCGTTCAACCAGCGTCGCGAGCGGGTCGGCCTCTTCGCAGTCCTGCTGCCAGACCCGCGCCCACCAATTGACCTGGCGCAGGGCCGCCTGAGTGGTGCCTGGTGCAGGCGCATCAAAATACGAGAGCTTGGCGCGCGACCAATCAAAAGCATGAATGCGAGCGAGATTGGTTACAAATTGCGGGGCGAGTTTGGCGATCCAGTGGTCGAAACGAATGCCCACACCTGACACGGCGCTCGCAGCGATATCGGTGGGCGAGGTATTGCCAGCCACCAGGCGTGTGATCAAACCGGGTTGACCAAGGTACTCGCCCTCGGCATCCACAAAGCGTAGTGGCGGCACCGGCACCACGCCTTCGAAAGCCTGCAGCAACTGCGCTTCACGACCGCGGCAGGTCTCGACGATGCCCATCCACGGATCCATACGTAACACCAGACGCTCGGGTGTCGTGGCGTCGTCATGGGTGAGCGTGAAGGCAAACTGTTCCTTCGATGCACCGCCCGTCATACGGCCTAGCGCGCTTATGCAAACGCCGGACAAGCCCTCGTGGGCAAACAGCGTGGTCAGTTGCGCGGTGACCTGCGCATCGCTGCGCGCGCGATAGGCACCACTGTCGCGACGCGCCATCTTACGTGCCAGCACGTGGGCGACTCGCGTTTCGATATCGTTGCGATCCCAGCGCGGATTCGGTGCAGCCGCTTGCACAGCAGAAATCCCCGCCGCGACTACAGTTTGCCGGCGGCCCGCAATCTCAAGTAGGTATCGTAGAACCAGCCTTCCTGCACCTCACCGTAGCCTACGCGTCCGCTATCTGACACCAGACGATTAAGCACATTGGGTACACCCACGCAGCCGTAGGGTTCCCACAATCCCGACGCGATAGGCGCGCCCATGAAATGATGTTGGGTACCGCGTACATCGGTGGCGAAGAGTTCGTAGTGGGCGCCCCATATACCGTCACGGGTCACGATAACTTTGCCGGCAGTGCAGCCGTAAACCTTACCGCGATCAAGTATGAAGCCATGGGCGAAGCTGTGTTGAGCGTCGGCAGGCGCGTCGTAGTTCATGGACCAGATGGCATGAAAAGCGTAGTCCTCACCAAAGATTGCATGCAGCCAGGCCATGGGTTGCAACGCGCGCTCGGGGCGCACACCCCAGGAGCGATCCATGCAATCGATGTAGTCGATGTCGAAGGCTTTACCGCGTACCGTGAGCTTGCCCTTGATGCGGCACAGCTGATCGTAATGGCCACCATACGCTGCGCCATAGCCCGAGCTTGCGGCACGGGCGTCGTGGGTATTTTGCGCCATGGGATCCATGGCCGGATCGTGAATGTCATAAGCGGGCATTACGGCAACGGCTTGCAATTCAAAGCGGGTGTCATCGATGCCTTCGTAACTCACGAGATAGCGCTCGGGGCCCGCGCTGAGATCACAGGTCAAGCCGCTTGCCAAAGCAAATTTTTGGAATTCATGGGGGGCCGGGATCTGGGTCTGATTATCGGAATAGCAGGCGTCCAGACGCGAGCGACCCAGCCCCTGGAAGATCTTGACGTCGCTGGTGGTCACACCAACACCGGGACGCGCCATCACATAGGCACTGCCAAACAGGCCCAGCGCCGGCACCGCGAAGGGCATGTACAAAGTCTCGGCCCAGTTATGGCGGGTGGCGGGCTCGGTGAGTGCGGCCATGGCCTCGGGGTGATAGTGCATGTCTTGGTTGTTAATCATGGTGGTCTTCCTTTGGGGCGTGGCACAACGCAGTCAAGCGCCAGGTTCAAGTCTCGTGAGCGAGCATGAGCGGGGTGGCCAAGGCGAGCGTAATTGTCTTAGCCGCGCTTTGCACATCGCGGGTGTGCGGTAGTGGTATGAGCTATCGCACCCCGCGAACGCCCTGTTCGATTGCCAGACGCTACCATATAGTACGCATGATTACGATTTTTAGTCGGCCGCTTTTGCTGGCCGATGTCACCCGCAAATGCAGAGGTTTGGTCCATGTGGGTTTATAAAGAAATCCGTACGCTCGGCGACTATGTCAGCTACTACGGGCGCAAAGCGGGCGATCGCCCAGCCCTGGTCTACGCCGGCCACGTCACCAGCTATCGGGAGTTGGATGCCCAAAGTGCGCAGCTGGCCAACGGCTTGCTTGCGGCGGGCATCGTGGCCGGTGATCGCGTGGTGTACCTGGGCAAAAACTCCGACGATTTTTTCCTCGCCCTGTACGGCACAGCCAAGAGCGGCGCCTGCTTCTGCCCCTTGAACTGGCGCTTGTCCGAGCCCGAACTGTGTCGTGTGTTGGCCGACACCAACGCGCGTCTGGCTTTTGTGGAACCTGAATTTGCGGCGTTATGGGCGGCCATGCTGAACAGCACCGGTCTGACTGTTCCGGTGCAAGCAGTTGATCGTGCGCGCGGTGAAGACGACCCTCTGCGCCGCTGGCTGATGGAATTTCCGGCCACAGTCTTGCCCGCAGTTGCGATGGAGACCGGCGCGATACAACTCTACACCTCGGGTACCACTGGCGATCCCAAGGGTGTGGTCATCACCCACGACAATTTCAACCACATGCGTTTGTGCGAACACTTCGAGCCCGCCTTCGAATGGCGACCGGAAGATCGCTTTCTGGTAGCACTGCCCAACTTCCATCTGCTCGCCATCGGATTGTCTTTGCAGTCGATGTACAACGGCATGGCGGTAGTGGTGGAACGACAATTTGAACCCGCTGCGGCCCTGCAATCGATCTCGACCTTGAAGCCCAGCATCACGGCCTTCGCACCGGCCATGATCCAGATGCTGCTTGATCATCCCAATGCAGCAAGTTCGGATTTTTCTTCCTTGCGGCTGGTGATGTACGCCGGCTCGCCGATCGCCCTGGGTCTGATCAAGCGCGCTTTGCTGGCCATGCCCTGCGAGTTCATGCAGTTCTACGGCGCTACCGAGACCTCCGGTGCGGTGACTTTATTGCGCCCCACAGAACACGATCTCGAACGGGAAGACAAACTGAAAGCCTGCGGTCGGCCGCTGCCTTTGATTGATTTACGCATCGTCGACGATACCGGGCAGGATGTCGCGGCCGGTCAGCCCGGCGAGTTGTGGATTCGATCGCCGTCGCTGGCCAGTGGCTATTGGAAAAAGCCCGAGGTCACCGCCGAAGTATTTGAGCAGGGCTGGTACAAGAGCGGTGACATCGCGATCCGCGATGAAGAAGGTCTCTATTACATCCACGACCGACTGAAGGACATGATTGTCTCGGGCGGCGAGAATATTTATTCGACCGAAATCGAATCGGTACTGTCGACCCATTCAGCGGTTGCGGCGGTCGCGGTGATCGGCGTGCCCGATGTGCGCTGGGGCGAAGCGGTCAAGGCCTGCGTGGTGCTGAAGCAGGGCCAAGAGATCAGCCCTGACGACTTGCTCAGCCATTGCCGCACGCGTCTCGCCGGCTACAAGCTGCCCAAGAGCATTGAGTTCTATCCCGCCTTCCCCATGACTGGCAGTGGCAAGATAGCGAAACGGGAATTGCGTGCGCCCTTCTGGGCAGGCCAGGATCGCGCCATCGGCTGAATAATTCACGGGGGGAAGATCGATGGACACAACCCAGGCCAAGCAGGCCCTGGTGGAACGCTGGGCGCAGCTCTACAACGACGATGTCACGCGCATGGTGCAAGAATGTTATGCACCCGATTGCCAGGTTTTTCCGATGGGCCTAGGCAAGATCGAAGGCCAGGCCAAACTGCAGAAAGTCGAAGATGCTGTGCTCGCCCAGGCACCCAATCGCCGCCTGAACGTCGTGCGTACCCATATCGCCGGCGACACCGCCTGCGTAGAAGCCGAACTGCGTGACCCCGATCGTGGCGCCGAATGGCGTGTGCCCTTCATTGCCGTGCTCACCATCCGCGACGGTTGTGTGGCCGTTGATCGGACCTACGCCGATTGGAGTCGTTGGCCAGGTTTGTAAACGATCAAACGAGGGCCTGTAGGTGGGTATTGATTCGCACAACATTGATGATACACGCGGGAAAAGCAGACCAGTTCACTCTGTTCTGCTTCGCTCTGAAATCATTGTTGCCGAACATTTATGCAATCTTGATCAACTACCCGATAACTGATTTACGTTCACAGCTGTTCCGCCTAAAGTAAAGGGGATGGGTACTTTTCCGGTGCGGGCATACGCAGCGTTACACGATTAAGCTTTATTCATGAT
>JANOXY010000686.1:0-1682 GCA_031418675.1 Pseudomonadota bacterium | reverse complement strand
GGTAGACCGCCGCTTCATGGCCAAGTTTCATGATTTCCCCGAGATGGATGCCAGCGCATCGACGGGCAACACAGCGCCGCAGGCCAACGTCAAGCTCAGCCAGGAAGAATCGTTGCAGGCCATTTCCGCCATCGCCATGCGCTGCGGCGGCTGCGGCGCCAAAGTGGGCGCGACGGTGCTGTCACGCGCGTTGAGCAACCTGCACCCTGTCGACCGCGACGACGTGTTGATCGGCCTCAAAGACCCCGACGACGCGGCCGTGGTGCGCGTGCCACCCGGCAAGGCGATGGTGCACTCGGTGGACTTCTTCCGCTCCTTCATTGACGACCCCTACCTCTTTGGCAAGGTGGCCGCCAACCACGCGCTGGGCGACATCTGGGCCATGGGTGCCGAGGCGCAATCGGCCACGGCCATCGTCACGGTGCCACCTGGGCTGGAGGCCAAAACCGAGGACGTGCTGTTTCAGATGATGACCGGTGCCCTGGAGGTGCTCAACGAAGCCAAGTGCGCACTCGTGGGCGGGCACACTGGCGAGGGCAAAGAGCTGGCGCTGGGCTTTGCGGTGAATGGCCTGATCGACGACGACCCCGCCAAAATATTACGCAAGAGCGGCATGAAGCCCGGCGACATGCTGATTCTGACCAAGCCCATCGGCACCGGAACCTTGTTTGCCGCCCACGCACGTCTGGCCGCCAAAGGCCGCTGGATCGATGCGGCGCTGCAATCGATGGTGGTGTCCAACCGCCTTGGCGCGCAATGTTTGTTCAAGTACGGTGCCACCGCCTGTACCGACCTGACCGGCTTTGGCCTGCTCGGCCATCTGGTGGAGATGACGCGCCCTTCGGAAGTGGATGCCGAACTGAATCTCTCCGCGTTGCCCCTGCTCGATGGTGCCGAAGAATGCGTTGCCGCTGGTATTGTCAGCTCGCTGCAAAGTGCCAATGTGCGGCTACGTCGCGCGTTGCGCAATCAGGAGGCGATGGTCAAGCATCCGCGCTACCCGCTGATTTTTGATCCACAAACCGCGGGCGGGTTGTTGGCGAGTGTGCCGGCCGATCAAGCCGAGGCGTGTATCGCCGCGCTGCGCGCGTTGGGCTACCCACACACCGTGGCGATTGGCCGCATCCTGCCGCAGGGCGATGCGATGGAACCGATTACGTTGACGGTGTGATTGTCGGTACCGCGCGGTTTGTTGACGTGTAAATTCGCGTCGTCAAACCAGCGGCTTGAGCCCTTCAAGCAACGTCGGCAACAGCTCGCTAACCGTCGGATGAATATGCATGCCACGGTTGATTTGGGTATAGGGTTTGTCGGCATACATCACTTCCAATATCGACTGCACCACTTCATCGGCTGAAAGCCCGAGCAGGGAAGCGCCGAGGATGCGTTTGGTTTCGGCGTCGACCACGATCTTCATGAATCCCTGCGTTTCCCCTGATTCGCGTGCGCGCCCGACGCGGGTCATCAACATTTTTGCACCGAGCAGCGGCCGGCCGATGGCGCGCGCCTCGTTAAAAGTCATGCCGACGCGCCCAAGCGGCGGGTCAATAAATAGTGCATAGGCCGGAATACGGTCAGTAACGCGCCGCGTATCGCCATCAAACATGTTGGCGGCGACGATCTCGTAGTCGTTCCACGCCGTGTGGGTAAACGCGCCGCGGCCATTGACGTCACCGACCGCA
>JANOXY010000685.1:0-5095 GCA_031418675.1 Pseudomonadota bacterium | reverse complement strand
GCCACGCGTTGGCGTTGGCCGCCCGATAGCTGGTGGGGCTTGCGCCGGGCGCAGTCGGACAGCTTGACCAGCTCCAGCATGGCCGCAACCTTGTCGCGGATCTCGGCGCGCGGGCGATGATCTTGTTTTAATCCGAATGCGACGTTTTCCAGCACCGTCATGTGGGGAAACAAGGCGTAGGACTGAAACATCATATTGACCGGGCGCCGATGGGGCGGCACTGCGGTCATGTCGACGCCGTCGATGTAAATGCGTCCGGTGCTGGGTGTGTCCAGGCCTGCCAATAGCCGCAGCAGCGTGCTCTTGCCGCAGCCCGAAGCGCCCAACAGACAGAACAGTTCCTTGTGATAGATGTCCAGCGAGACGTCGTTGACTGCAACGAAGTCGCCGAAGGTTTTGCTGACTCGCTCGAGGCGCACATAGGGGCGTGCTTGTGGATCGGACCAGGGTGTGTGCCCTGCAACCCGCGGGCCGTGGGGCTCACTCATGCGCTATTGATTGGCTTTGATGCGGGTCCAGGCACGGGTTACCAGGCGGTCGTAGTCCGGCGGATTGACGACGTTGGGAAACAGTGTGGCACGCGTGGCCGCGTCGGGGTGGATGGCCGCGTCGTTAGCGACCTCGGGATCGAGCTTGGGTGTTGCAGCCAGATTGGCGCTGGCATAACGCATCTGGTTGCTGATCGCAGCTGCGACCTCGGGGCGCATGATGTAGTCGAGGAACTTGTAGGCGTTTTCCACATGTTGCGCATCCTTGGGGATGGCCATGGTGTCAAACCACATCAGCGTGCCTTCCTTGGGGATCACATAGGCAATGTTGTGGCCGTTGTTGGCTTCACGGGCGCGGTCGCGAGCCTGGAATACGTCACCCGACCAAGCTAACACCACACACAGTTCACCATTGGCCAGATCGTTCAAATACTGCGACGAGTGAAAATATCTGATGTATGGACGCACCTGCATCAGCGCCGCTTCGGCGCGGCCAAGATCGGGTTCAGTCTGGCTGTCGGTCGGCAAACCCAGATAGCGCAGCATGATCGGCACCAGCTCGCTGGGAGTGTCCAACATCGCCACGCCGCAATCCTTGAAGCGCGCGACGATTTCGGGCTTCAGCACCATGTCCCAGCTGTTCAGCGGCGCGTCGTTCATGCGCTCTGTGACCTTGGCCACGTTATACCCAATGCCCGTAGTGCCCCACAGGTAGGGTAAAACGTGGCGATTATCAGCGTCGTAACTGCTCAGGATTTCCATGATCGCGGGGTCGAGATTTTTGTAGTTTGGCAGCTTGTTTTTATCCAGCGTGCGAAAGATCCCAGCCTTGATTTGGCGCGCCACAAAATTGGCCGAGGGCACGACCACATCGTAGCCGGTGTTGCCGGCCAGCAGCTTTGCTTCCAACACTTCGTTGCTGTCAAAGACGTCGTAGTGCACCTTGATGCCGGTTTCTTTCTCGAAGTTCGCAATGGTGTCGGTGGCGATGTAATCGGCCCAGTTATACACATTGAGGACCGGCTCTTCGGCGGGCATAGCGGGCGACGCTGCGGCGGGGCTGCTGACGGAGGTCGTTGAGCCACTGTCCTCGCCGCCGCAGGCAGCAAGCAGCAAGCACAATCCCCATGCGAGCAGCAGGCGCACCGCAAGGCGGGCCATCGTTGCATCCTTCGAGGTGGTGGAGCGCGGTTGTTCAGGCATGGTCGTGCACGGCGGCAAAGGTAAGGTTGAGACACAGACAGGCACGCGCAATCAGTTCGTCGATTTGTGCGCGGGTCATGACCAAGGCCGGTGCAACGATCATCGTATCGCCCACGGCGCGCATGATGAGACCGTTATCGAAACAGAAGTCACGGCACAGGGTGCCCACTTCACCCACCGGCGAGAAGCGCGTGCGGGTGCTTTTGTCGCGCACCAGTTCCAGGGCCGCGATGAAACCCACGCCGCGTACTTCGCCAACCAGCGGATGGTCTGCGAGTTCACGCAAACGCGTCTGCAGGTAGGGGCCGGTATCGTTGCGCACCCGTTCCACAATGCGTTCGTCGCGCAGAATGCGGACATTGCGCTCAGCCACTGCGCAACAGGTGGGATGTCCGGAATAGGTGTAGCCATGGTTAAATTCACCGCCGCGTTCGATTAATACCTGGGCCATATCATCGGACACCATCACGCCGCCTAGGGGCAGGTAACCCGAGGACAGGCCTTTAGCGATCACCATCAGGTCGGGCTTGAAGCCAAAATGCTCGCAACCAAACCACTGACCTAATCGGCCGAACCCACAGATAACTTCATCGCTGATCAGCACGATGCCGTATGTGCGGCAGATGCGTTCGATCTCGGGCCAGTAGCTCGCGGGTGGCACGATGACACCACCGGCGCCCTGGATGGGCTCGCCGATGAAGGCCGCCACCCGCTCTGGCCCAATCGCCAGGATGCGTTCTTCCAGTCGGCGCGCGGCCAGCAGGCCGAACGCTGCGGGGTCGCTGTCGCCGCCTTGTTCGAAGCCATAGGGCGGCTCGATGTGCTCGATGCCGGGGATGGGCAGATCGCCTTGGGCGTGCATGTAACGCATGCCGCTGAGACTGGCGCCGGCCACGGTACTGCCGTGATAAGCCAGCCAGCGACTGATAATCACTTTGCGTTGCGGCTGACCCTGCACCTGCCAGTAGTGACGCACCAGGCGCACCACGGTGTCGTTGGCCTCGGAGCCTGAGCTGGTGAAGAACACATGATTCAAGTGCGCGGGGGTGACTTCCGCCAATAGCGCCGCCAGCGCAATGGTCGGTGGTGTCGCGGTCTTGAAAAAGCTGTTGTAGAACGGCAGCTCCAGCATCTGGGCACAGGCCGCATCAACCAGCTCGCGGCGACCATAGCCGATGTTCACACACCACAGGCCCGCCATGCCGTCGAGGATGCGCGTGCCCTCGGAATCCCAAAGATAAACACCTTCGGCCCGACTGATGACCCGCGTGCCGTGGCTGTGCAGCGCCTTGCTGTCGGTGAAGGGATGCAGGTAGTGACGGCGATCGAGATCCTGCCAACCGCGCGTGTCATGCAAGTTTGCGAGTGTGTCCATGCCGGATGCTGAATCTCGAGCTGCGAGGCTGGTGATGCGTGCTGCGCTCAGGCGCGGCAGGCTCATCATTAACATGTTTCCTAGAGAGCGTCGAGCCGCGGGCACGTGTGCATTGACAAGCCGTCCTGCGGCTGCTGCCACGCTGCGCACCGGATGTTAGGGAAGCACGCGTAACGTGCGTTGCACACGATGCAGCGCTTACGCCTGCAAGTATCACGAGCGGCGTTTTCTGCAGAGCAGCGTGCGCAGCAATGCGAACCGTGTGTAGAAGCGAGGCTGCTACAAAATGAAGTCCGTGGTGGTAAAACCGATCAAGCCACTTAAGTCGATCTGAAAATCCGCGCGCGCGTCGCCGTTAACGTCCCCTTCGACGATAGTGTGATCCAGCGTGCTGCCGGCCTGGTTGAACAACACATAGCGTAATTGTCCGGCCACTTGGCTGAACGCCGATTTGCCGATGAAGGTAAAGGCGTTGTTGCCGCCGCCGGTGATGGCATCGAGGGTCGACAGGTCGATGTCATCCAGGCCGCGACTGAAATCGCGGATCAGATCCCGGGTCGCCGAGGTGGCGCCACTTTCGGTCAAGGTATTGAAGTCGAAGATATCGCGTTGCGCGCCGCCGGTGAGCTGATCGCGGCCTGCGCCGCCGGTCAGAACATCGACGCCATCGCCGCCCTGTAGTCGGTCAGCCCCTGCACCACCCAAGAGCTTGTCGTTGCCATCCAGGCCGGCCAGCGAATTGGCGCCCCGATTGCCGAGCAGGACATTGCCCACAGCGTTACCCGTGGCATTCAGGTTGGCAACACCCAGCAGGCTGGTGGCGACCGCGCCGTCGCCGAGCACGATACTCGCAGAGCTCAAGATTTCGTTGCTGCCGGCCAGATCGAGCTTGACGTTGGCCAGCACATTGACCGAACAGTTGACCGCTTGGCTTAAACCACCGCCATGGAACTGCACCTGATAAGCACCTGCGGCGAGGCCGATGCCATAACCGCCAGCGGTGCCAGTGGTGTCGCTATCGACGGTCACAGCGGACTGTTGGGCGGAAATGACGATGCCCGCCCGCTGCTCGCCGATATCGTAGAAGTTGTTGCGATTGGCATCGGTGATGGCCACGCCGGTGATAAAAACATCACTGCCTGAACGGGCAAAATTCTGGGTTGCATCGACTGAGTTCAGGGGCGAGGCGAAGTTGTCAAACAGAAACTTCCCCTGTTTGATGCCAATGCCTATCTCACGAAAATTGTCGCTCAAGATATTCAAGCGATGGGGCGCGCTTCGGAACAGGCCATCGTGATTGGCGATGGTGAGGGCGGTCAGGTTGGCGGTTTGGGAGGTGCCGTTGATGGCGATGTTCTCACCCAGGGTGTTGAAGCTGTAACCGGTGGCGAGGACGCGGCTGGAAGGGGTGCCGTCACCGATGCCCTGGTGCTGGAACAAATCAACGTCGAGCATGTGCTGGCTATGGGCGCGGGCCGCATCGACCAGCAGATCGTTGGGTGCCAATACGGCTTTAGCCAAACCGTTCAAGGTGCCGGCCGGCAGGCTGCGATTGAGGTCGATACCCAAGCGCTTCGCCTCGCTCAAGGGATCGAGACGCGCGCGGTTGACCAATTCCAGCATCAGTTGTTCATTAACGGAATGTTGGGCCATCGTCGTTCCTTGCTCCGTGCGGTGGGAGCCGCTTAGCTGAACCGTCGAGAGTCTAGATCAGGGTACGCCAGAGGGGCTTCAAACAATTGTCTCTTTGTGGGCGTGGCGCACAGATTGCGCTGCGTTGGCGGTTGCCAGGGCACCATTGGGCGCTGCATGCTGTCTTAAGCCCATCGTCGCTGCCGGGGTGCTCCGTTATGGCGGCCGGTACTGGCGACGGCTTGAAGCACGCTAGCGCTTTGTTGGGGTTCGTGCGCTGCCACGGCCCGGCTGGTGCGAGGAGAACGCTATGAACGCTACGGTCCGCTTTTTGCTGTGGTTGCTACTTGGCGCGGGTGTGCTGGGTGTGACGACCACCAGCCAGGCGGTGACGGTG
>JANOXY010000684.1:0-5375 GCA_031418675.1 Pseudomonadota bacterium | reverse complement strand
GCTGCCACACGTTGCCGGCGCACGTTCTATTGTTCTGTGGAGAAGCCCGCCGATGACTCACCGTGTCTTGGAAAACGCCGCCGGATTACGCGTCACGCTCAATGGCAACGCTTCCGTCGCCCGCATCGATCACGATGACATCATGCTCAATCTGTTCCGTGGCAATGCGCTGGAGGGCGGCCCGACCAACATCTATCTGCGTAAGCTGGTGGGTGAGCCAGCGGCCATTGCCCTACTGGGTCCACGCAGTCTGTCGCGCCTTGAGGACAATGCAAGCGGCTTTGTTTTGCGCGGGCAATGGCAGGGCCTCAGCTATCGCCTGAGCTTGCGTCTGGCCGCCGACTCACCGAGCTGGTTCTGGCATGTCACGCTCAGCAACGACAGCAGCGCTACCATCACAGTCGATCTGATCTACACCCAGGACTTCGGTCTCGCGCAATACAACTTCACCCGTACCAGCGAATTTTTTGCCAGTCAGTATCTTGACCACACGCCGCTGTTCGATGACCGGCACGGCCGTGTATTGGCAGTGCGTCAGAACCTGACGATGGGCGGGCGCCATCCCTGGTGCATGGTGGCGTCCCTGCATCGCGCCGTGAGCTACGCCACCGACGGCTTGCAGTTTCATGGTCTCGCAAGCCGCACCGGCGAGCTGCCGAGCGCCCTGCGCGATGGCCTGCCCGGCATGCGCTTGCAACACGAATACGCGCTGGCCAGTTTGCAGGATGCACCGCTCACGCTCGCACCCGGGCAGTGCGCAGCACGGGGTTTTGTCGGCCACTTCGAAGCCCACCATGCCGATGCCAGCTCGGCCCAGGATCTGGCGCGACTGCCGAGCCTGCGGGAATGTGAGGCAGCACAAGCCGAAGTGATGCAAACCTCAACCACGCCTGCGGTGGCCTTGATCACCAGCTTGTTCACCCATGCTCCGCTGTTTGCGGCGCAGACTCACCCGCTCGAAACATTCACCGCTGAGTACGGTGCGCCGCTCATCGCAGAAAAACGCGGTGCAGACACCCTCGCCAGTTTTCACGCCGGTGACGTGCATGCGGTCAGCCGGCGCAAAGAACAGGAAGTGCAACGCCCCCACGCCCAGATCCTGCGCACTGGCATGGCTCTGGTGCCAGACGAAGGCGCGCTCGCCAGCACGGTTTTTATGGGTGGCATTTTTAATTCACTGCTGACCCAGGGCCATGTCGGTATCAATCGCCTGTTGTCGTCCAATCGTGGTCACCTGAGCCAGTTTCGCGCCCTGGGCCAGCGTGTTTTTGTCGAACAGAACGACAGCTGGCAGCTGCTCGATCAACCCTCGGCGTGGATTGTCACACCCCACACCGGCCGCTGGTGTTATCGCAGCACAGGTCTGGATGTGGACGTCATTACCCGCGCGCGTGAAGACCGCCATCACATCGAGCTTGAGATCCGTGTCGTGCGCGGGCCTGCCAGCCGTTTTCTGATCACCCATCACATTGCCCTCGATGACGACGACGGCGCAGACGCCGGCGCCGTGGACTTCAGCTGTGAGGGCGGCGAAGAGGTGATGCGTGCCCACGCCGGAAGCGCTGTCGGCACACGTTTTGGCGCCAACGGTTTTCGCTTGTCTGCACTGCCCGGCACCGTGATCGAAACCTGCGGTGGCGATGAGTTGTTATTTGATGACGGCCGTAACCACGACACACCCTATGTCTGCCTGCGCACCGCACCCCACACCCTTGCGCAGTTTGAATTAACCGGCGAGCTGTTGAACGCAGCCGAGATCGATACGTCCTTGATTGGCACGCCAGTCGGGCTGGCCAGCGGATTTGCTCTCACAGTGCCGGCCAAGAGCGAGCACGCGCAGGCGATTGCACAGTGGTCGGCGATCCTGCCGTGGTTTGCCGACAACGCGCTGGTGCACTACCTCGCACCACGCGGTCTGGAACAATTCACTGGCGGCGGCTGGGGCTCACGCGATATCTGCCAGGGGCCGCTCGAAATGCTGCTGGCCCTGGGTCAGCTGGCACCGGCGCGAGATCTGCTCTTGCGCGTATTTGGTGCCCAGAATGCGCTGGGTGACTGGCCGCAGTGGTTCACCTTCTTTCCCCGCGAACGGGACATCCGCGCCGGCGACAGCCACGGCGACATTATCTTCTGGCCCCTGATGGCGCTGGCCCGTTATCTGGATGCAAGTGCCGATCTTGCCGTTCTCGATACCCCGCTGCCCTTCCATCAGGACCTGGTGCGCGAAGGCCCCGAGCTGCCAAACCTCTGGCAACACGTCGAACGCGCCCTGAGCCTGATCGAAACCCAATGTCTGCCCGCAACCGCATTGGTGTCCTATGGCCATGGTGACTGGAACGATTCCATGCAACCGGCCGATCCACGCTTACGCGAGGAGTTATGCAGCGCCTGGACCGTGACCTTGCATTATCAGATGTTGACCACCATGGCCGACGCGCTGGAACGTGGCACCCGCGCCACCCAGGCGGACAAGCTGCGCGCCATGGCGACACGCGTAGCCGCCGACTTTCAGCGCCTGCTCGTCATCGACGATGTGATCCCCGGTTACATGCATGCGCGCCCCGATGGCACGCAGGATTATCTGCTGCACCCACGGGACCAACACACGGGCCTGCATTACAGCCTGTTGCCCATTCCCCATGGCATCCTGAGCGGCATCCTCACACCGGCCCAGGCCGCTCACCATTTTGATCTCATCGAGCGTCATCTGCTCGGGCCCGATGGCGCGCGTCTGTTTGACAAACCGATGCGTTATCGCGGCGGCACCATGGCGCTGTTTCAGCGAGCCGAAAGCGCGGCGTTTTTTGGCCGCGAGATCGGGCTCATGTATACCCACGCCCATCTGCGTTATGCCGAAGCCCTGGCCTATGCCGGTCGGGCGCAGGCATTTTTAGCAGCGCTGAATCTGGTCAATCCCGTTGGCTTGGAGACGCGCCTGAACGGTGCTTCACCGCGCCCATCAAACTGTTACTACTCCAGTTCCGATGCGGCGTTTCCTGATCGTTACGCCGCCTATGACGACTATGGTCGTGTGGCGCGCGGTGAGATCGGCTTTGACGGCGGTTGGCGGGTGTATTCCAGCGGACCGGGGTTGGTGATCGCGATCATGGTGCGTTGCCTGTTCGGCTTGCGCCTGGCCGGTGAAGAGCTGCATATCGACCCCGTCATGCCGGCGACGCTTGATGGTCTGGCGGTCAGCTTTCCGATCGCGGGTCAGCCATCACGCTTTCATTTTCAGGTCGGCGCCCAGGGTTACGGCCTGCAGCGCGTGCGCTTGAACGGTGTCGAACTGGTGGGCCGCGTTTTGCACAATCCCTATCGTGCCGCAGGGCTGACGTTTGCGATGAGCGCCGTGCGCGCGTTGTTACGCGCAACAGAAAACCGTTGGGAGATTGAGGTGCGTTGAACGCAAGCTGAGGCGACCTTGCGCGCGTCTCAATAGCTGCCCGGGATCAAGATCTTCTCGTCAACGCGCCGAATATCCGTGTGGCCACAAAAGCCCATGGTCATGTCCATTTCGCGCGCGATGATCTCCAGTGCGCGGCTGACACCCTGCTCACCGAGCGCGGCCAGGCCGTAGAGGAAAGAGCGGCCGATCATCGTGCCACGCGCACCCAGGGCCCAGGCCTTCAGCACGTCCTGGCCCGAGCGTATGCCACCGTCCATCCACACTTCGATACGTGAACCGACCGCCGCTGCGATCGCCGGCAAAGCCGCTATTGCACTGGGCGCACTGTCCAGTTGTCGCCCACCGTGGTTGGACACAATCAAGGCATCGGCGCCACTGTCGGCGGCGAGACGCGCATCCTCCACGTCCATGATGCCTTTCAGAATCAATTTGCCGCCCCAGCGTTTTTTGATCCATTCAACGTCAGCCCAGCTCAGTCGCGGATCGAACTGACTCGCGGTCCATTGCGCCAGCGAGCCGATATTGTTGACGTTTTTGACATGCCCAACGATATTGCCAAAGTTGCGTCGCTGGGTCCCCAGCATGCCCATGCACCAACGCGGATGCAGCGCCAGGTTGAGCAGATTGGCCAGCGTCGGTTTTACCGGTGTCGACAATCCGTTTTTGATATCACGATGGCGCTGGCCCAGCACCTGTAGATCAAGCGTGATCATCAGCGCCGAACAACCCGCTGCCTTGGCGCGATCGATCAAACCCTCTACAAATACCCGATCACGCATCACATACAGCTGAAACCAGAAGGGCGCCTGAGTATGGGCCGCGATGTCCTCAATGGAACAAATACTCATGGTCGAGAGCGTGAAGGGAATGCCAAATTTTTCGGCGGCGCGTGCCGCCAGGATCTCGCCATCGGCATGCAGCATGCCGGTTGAGCCGGTCGGTGCAATGGCGACCGGCATGGCCACGTCCTGGCCTATCATCTGCGTGCGCAGACTGCGGTTTTCCATGTTGACCGCAACCCGTTGCCGGAACTTGATCGGTTTGAAGTCGGCCTCGTTGGCGTGATAGGTGCTCTCGGTCCACGAACCCGTATCAACGTAGTCGTAGAACATACGCGGCACGCGCTTTTTGGCCAGCACGCGCAGATCTTCAATGGTAGTGACGATGGTCAAACCCAGCCTCCCCTCGCTCGCATTATGCGCGTGTCGGCAGAATAACCGCCTGTTGGTAGCTTATCGAGCACCAACGCTCGCTCTGTGCAATTCAAGCCGCCGCACTCGCGCGCGGATTCAGTTCCGCTGCTTCGTGTAACAACTTGATCAACTGCTCGGTGCCTGCGTCGTCCAGTTTGTTGCCTTCACCATCGGCGACAAAAAACACGTCGACCGCCTTCTCACCGAAGGTCGAAATATTCGCGCCACGCAGGTCTACCCCGGCTTCGGCGATAGCCGCCGCCAGGCTCGCCAAGAGGCCTTTGCGATCGGCCGCCACCACTTCGATGGCCGTCACGCTATTGGCTGCCGCCTCAAGCCGCCGCACCTGCACGGGCAGCGCCTGCATCAGCACATCGGGTTTGGCCGGGCGCTTGATGGCTGCCGGCTCTTCGCCATCCAGCACTGCTTCCAGTCGTCGTCGCAAGCGTTCCATCTGCTCATGTTCGCTGATAGCGATGTCGTTGGCGCCAGTGATATGAAACTCATCGAGCACGCGACCATCGCGCAAGCCGTAGGCGTGGGCGGTGAGGGCCTTGGTATTGGCATTGGCCAGCACGGCGGTCAAATGGGAAAACAACTTGGGGCGATCGTGCCCCCAGGCCAGCACCCGTGTGTAGCCCATGGATTCGTTGACCTCAAGATGTGCACCACTGTCGCGCATCAACAAACGACATAACTCCAGCAGCCGCGCTGGCGGAAAATGCAGGGCCAGTGAATTGGATATCGCCGCCAGCGAGGTGGCGATGGCTTCC
>JANOXY010000683.1:0-2567 GCA_031418675.1 Pseudomonadota bacterium | reverse complement strand
CCATGGTGATTTCCGAAAGGTCATGCTGATGGGACATCACATGGCTGCGGCCACGGTCGGGCAAGCCGGCCGTCAGCACCTCAAGCAGTGGCTGCCAGCCATCGTGGGGCACGACGTAGTCGCACGCTTCGAGGCCTGTTTGTGCGACTACTTGTTCGAGGTAATACCGCGCATGACTGCCGCCGATCATGACCCGTGCGCGCGGGTACTCACGGCGCACCGTGGCGGTGATCCAACTCGAGAACTCCGCCTGCGGTGTCATCACCGACTGCGCGATCACATCAAAACCGGCGAACACACTGCTGTCGAAAGCCTGATCCACCACCAACTCACCGTCTTCGATCAGCAGCATGTGGCAATCGGCCAGGCGTCGCGGTGATGGTCGGCTGCCGTCCGCACGGGGTCGGATGTAGAGGACCAGTAACGCTGAAGAATAGCCGTGGGTGTCCAGCCAGGCCTGCAGGTAGTGGGGGGCGAGCTGCTGATAAACAAACTCGTCCTGCAGGAAAGGGTCCGGTGGTTTGACGAACAAGGTGCGCGGTTTCATCGCGTAGGCTCCAGCGTGCGGGCGCGTTGTGCCTCCTCGAGCGCGCGCGTGAAAAATGCAGTGAACGCGGGAAGCACAGTTTCATCGAGGCTCAGCAGGCGGTGTTTGCGTACCGCGAGTTTGGCGACGACCTGGGCGCGGACCTGGCTATCACAAGCCAGAGCTAACGCGCGCGCCGCATAGTCAGCGGCACCCTGCGCGACACATTCATCGAGTCCGAGCAGATCACATAGACCGGCGGTGACGCGGCCACGCATTAAGGCGCCGCGCTGGGTGACAAAAGGTGTTTGCGCCCAGATGGTCTCGAAGCTGGTGTAGCCACCACTGAAATGCAAGGTGTCGAGTACCACGTCAGCGGCGGCCAGCAGCGCGCCGAAGTGCTGGGCGCTGACCCCGGGAATGAAGCGTATGCGCGGCGCGACGTCGGGCATGCTGGTGGCAAAACGCGCTTCGAGACGCGCGCGCCAGGCGGCGCGGTTGTCGAGCAATACCACCACGCCCTGCGGATCGCTGCGCAGAATCGCGGCCAGATAGGCGTCGAATTCGGGATGCAGCTTGAACAGGCTCTGGGGACACAGATAGATATGTTCATGGGCACCGAAGCCGAAAGCGTCCCGCGTCGGCGGCTCGCGCAGTGCAGTGGGTTCTTCGTACAGCACCGGCCAGCTGGGTAGTTCAATCAGCTGCTCGCGATAATGCTGCTGCGCTTGCGGTGGCTCGATCAGCTGCGAAGAAATGAAGTAGTCGATGGTGGCCAATCCGCTGGTGACGGGATGGCCCCAGGTCGCGCACTGCAGTGGCGCATGTCGCTCCGCCGCTAGGTAGTAGCTCCAGGGATCCATGCCGAGGTCGCAGTACACCACCACGTCGGCGGCCAAGGCATTCAAACCGTGACGTGCGGCATCCAGGTCCTCGGGCACGGCGAGGGCGTGATCGGCCGCAGCGAGGATGCGCGTTGCCAGCGGGCCATCATGTTGACCGATGCTGAGCACCGCCACGTCGAAATCCACACGGGGTAAACGTTCAAGCAGGGGCAAGTAGAGACGCGCAATGGTGTGTTGTTTGAAATGCGCCGAGACAAACACGATGCGCGGCCGTGTTGCGCGGTTCACGGCCACCAGCGGCGCTGGTCGCCAGGCCTTGCTCACCACGTCGCCCAGGCTGCTCATCAGCGCGCGATCGTTGTGACCGTGGTAGGCAAAATAAAAGGCCGTCGTGGCGACGCTGCGTGATGGCTCAACAAGCTGCACCGCGCGTTCGCGCAAAGCGATGAGATTGGCCTCGATGCGTACACGATGGCTCGCAATCTCAGCGGCGTCGGCGCAGAAGATCGGCATCAGCAGCGCCGATCGCAGCAGCGTGGCATCGTCAACTTGCGCCGTCAGCGCCGCACGATAGTGCGTGAGTGCAGCGGGATAGTCGTCGGCTTCCTGGCGCAGACGCGCCAGATTGGCCAGGCTGTCTGCATCGGCGGGCTGGCATTGTAATGCTGCCTGGAACGCCGCTTCGGCAGCTTCGACATCACCATGGGCGAAACAGGCTTCGCCGAGATTCTTGTAAGCGTCTGCCCAGCGGGGCCGCAGCTGTGCTGCACGCAGCAGCAGATCCATCGCTTCGCGATGATGACCGCGTGCCAGCGCAAGGCGACCGAGGTTGTACCAGGCGTCGGCATGCTCAGGACTACGTGTCAGCAGTGAACGCCAGGCTTGCGCGGCACCATTGGCATCACCGCTGCGCTCTTTCAGCAAGGCTTCGGTATTGGCGTAGTCCGCATCGCTTGGACTCAGGCGTCGTGCGCGCGCGATGGCATCGTGGGCGTCTTGCAGGCGGTCGGTTGCGAGCAGAATCGCTGCCAGCATGTGCCATAGATCACCGTCGGACGTGCCCCGTGCCAAGGCGCGCCGGCAAGATCGTTCCGCTTGAGCAAGGTCGCCTGCGGCAAAATTTTCCGCCGCGCGCTCGGCATGTTTGCCGGCACCGCTGGCATTGGCGGCATAAAGGCGGTTGGACCGCGACATTC
>JANOXY010000682.1:0-3291 GCA_031418675.1 Pseudomonadota bacterium | reverse complement strand
CGCCCGCTTTTAGCGTCGGCGGTGAGTGGGGCAGCTATAACAAGTCCCTCGATGGCCAGCGTTATTCCCTGCTGCGCCAGATCAATACCAGCAACGCTGCGCAACTCGCCGAAGTGTGCCGCGTTCGCATCGATGATCATGGTTCATTCCAGGCCGGTCTCATTGTGGTCGGTGACGTCATGTACGCCACCACCATTACCGACACCATTGCGCTCGATCCCGCCACCTGCGCGATCAAATGGCGCCGCAGCTATCGCGCCGATAAGAGCACACCGTTCCCGGTGAATCGTGGTGTTGCTTATTACGCCGGCCGCCTGTATCGCGGCACGGGTGATGGTCGTGTGATCGCACTCGATGCTGCGACCGGTGCCGAAGTGTGGTCCAACGTGGTGGGTGACCCCGCTAACGGTGAACTCGTCACCGGCTCGCCGCTGGCCTGGAACGGGCTGGTGATCGTCGGCACAGCGGTATCTGAATTTGGCGTGCGTGGTCGCATCATCGCCTACGACGCCGACACCGGTCGTGAAGTGTGGCGCTTTTACAGTGTGCCGCTACCGGGCGAACCCGGCTCGGACACCTGGAAGGACACGGTCTGGAACAATGGCAGTGGTGGTGGTGGCACCTGGACCCACTTTGCACTGGATCCCGGCAGCGCCGAGCTGTTCATACCGATCGGCAACCCGGTGCCCGATTTTGCCCCCGGCGACCGGCCAGGCGCCAACCTCTACACCAACTGTGTGCTCGTGCTCGATGCACGCACCGGCCAGTTGAAGTGGTGGTATCAACTCGCACCCAACGACGGGCTTGATCACGATCTGGCCGCCGCGCCCCTGCTCTATCGCAACAGCCAGCATCAGGCGATGGTCGCGGCCGGTGGTAAAGACGGTTATATGCATCTTGTTGATCGCAGCACCCACAAGCTCGTGGCCAAAACGCCGATCACGACGGTCGACGAAAATCCGCCGCAACCCACCGAGGCCGGGGTGAAAGTCTGCCCCGGTGTGTCCGGTGGCGTGGAATGGAATGGGCCGGCTTTTGATCCCGAGCGCAATCGCCTGTTTGTCGGCGCGCTCGATTACTGTTCGATGTTCGTGCGCGAATCGGGTACCAAACCGGTCCCCGGCGGCACCAACTATGGTGGGACCTGGAGTGGCGTTGGCACACCCAGTGGCTGGTTTACAGCGCTCGATGCTGACACCGGCAAGATCGCCTGGCAGTACCACGCCGACTCGGCGGTGTTGTCCGGTATCACACCCACCGCCGGTGGCATCGTCATGGGCGGCGACAACGCCGGCAATTTTTTCGTTTTCGACAGCAACGACGGCAAGGTGTTGAAGACGGTGGCAACCGGTGGCTCATTATCGGGCGGCGTGATCACGTATGAAAATCGCGGGCGGCAGTATGTCGCCTTCACGTCCGGCAACGTCTCGCGCAGCGTGTATGGCGCCAGTGGCCGCCCGAGCATCGTAGTCATGGCTTTGCCGGCCGCGGTATTGGCCAAACAAGTCGCCGATCAAAAAGCCGACATCGCCCATGGACGTGATCTCTTTTTTGGTTTGTGTGGTGCCTGCCACGGTGCCGACGGCAAATCGTGGAAGCCCTTCGACCTGACCAAGGTCAAACACAAGATGACCGAGGCTGAGCTGGTGGCCTTCATCAAGAAGCCCCGTTTGCCCATGCCACCGCCGTTTCCCGAACCGCGCAATGCCAAGGACGAACGTGACATTCGTGATATCGCCGCTTTCCTTATGCAATGGGAGTAGGCCACACGCGCCAGGCGTGGTGTGCATGGTGTGACTCGGAGCGCGCGTGAGCGAGCCTGCCATCGCGGGCTTCCGCCCGCTGCGGGCACTGGCCCTGCTAATCGCTGCGCAAACCCTTTTTGCGCTGCTCGACGCAACCGGCAAAAGTCTGTCCTACGACATGGGCATCCCGCTCATTGCGCTGGTGCGCCATGGTGGCCAGGCGGCCTTGATGTTGCTGGTGCTGGGGCCGCGCATGGGAGCACAGCTGATCGCGACACGTCATTTGGGCCTGCAAGTGTGGCGTGGCCTTACCATGGCAGGCTTCACGCTGTTCTTTTTTACCGCGCTGTTCCGCCTGCCCCAGGCCGAAGCAACCGCCATCAACTTCGTCACACCCTTTATCGTGATGTTGTTGGCCGGGCGGATGTTGGCCGAACAGGTCGGGCGGGTGCGCTGGTTAGGCGCAGGGGTGGGCTTTTTAGGCATGCTCATGCTGGTACGTCCCGGCAGTCAGCTCGATCACATCGGCGTGGTCTTCGCCTTGCTGACGGTGGTCTGCAATGTTGGTTTTCAATTGCTGACACGTCGCCTCGCGCAGCTCGATAATGCCTTCACCACCATGTTTATCTCGGCCGCCATCAGCGTCGTGATCTCGGCCGCGCTGCTGCCGCTGCAGAGCTGGTGGGGTGGCTGGCCGTCGGCCATCAGCAGCACACAATTGCTAATGCTGGCCGCGCTCGGGGTGATCGGTGCAATCAGCCAGTGGTGTCTGATCCGCGCCTATGTGTGGTCGAGCGCATCCTTCATCGCGCCCCTGTTGTTCATGCAGCTGATCTGGTCGACCGTCACCGGTTATCTGTTTTTTGGCCAACTGCCCGACCGCTACAGTCTGTTGGGTATGTTCGTGATCCTGGCGAGCGGCGCCGCCACAATGTTTATTACGACCCGCAGCGAACGCCTGACGCCCAGCGTCCCTGATAAATTGGACGCGGCACCGCAGTAAGAGGAGAAACACATGACCAGTATTGCCTTCGATTTGCCCGCCGACATCGTCGCTGTGCGCGATGCCATCGAGGTCTTCGTTCGTCGCGAAGTATTGCCCCGTCACGAAAAACACGCGGCCCTGCTCGATGACCCGCGTCGCCGTTACGCCGCCGACGGTCGGTATGCCGACGAGGTTTACGCCATCATTCGCGAAGTGCGCATGGCGTCGGCACAAGCAGGTTTTTTTAACATGTGTGTGCCAGAGACCATTGGCGGTGGTGGTTTGGGGCATCTTGCTTACTTCGTCGCCTGGCAGACGGTTTATCACACCTGCGGTGCGCGGAATTTCCTCGCGCCCTACACCATCGGCCATTGGGCCTTTGCTGCCAGCGCTGTGCTGGAGCACGTCAGTCCAGAGGTGCGCGAACGCATTCTGCCGGAGCTCTTAAGCGGGCGGCGCTCCATGTGTTTTGGCCTGTCGGAACCGGGCGCGGGCTCCGATGCGAGCATGATCAAGACCCGTGCCGTGCGCGATGGTGACGGCTGGCGCCTCACTGGCCGC
>JANOXY010000681.1:0-5750 GCA_031418675.1 Pseudomonadota bacterium | reverse complement strand
CAGGCTTGAGTGCCGCGCCGAGGCGGTTCAGATCGTAGTTGCCCAGACGCGGATCCATCAGTTCCAGCTCGATGGCGCGTTTGACGTAGGCCTCGAAATAGAGCGGATAGCGCTCGGTCATTTCGCGCTGGGTGGCTTCGTCGCGGCGATGGCTGAGAAAGCTCAAGGCTTCCTGACGGAGGTTATCCAGCAGCAGGCGCGCAGCGACCAGGGTGTAATTCGGTTCGCGCTCAATGAACAAACGGCCAGCCATGGTGACGGCCTTGGACACGTCCGACTCCGATACACCGTCGAACAAGGAGCGCAGCGCTTCTTCGACGACGGTGGCGGGCACCGCTCCTTCGACATTCTGGCACGCTTCATCCACCACTTTACGCAGGCGATTTTCGTCGAGTGGGACCTTGCTGCCGTCGGCCAGCACCACGCGCAAAGCACTGCGCGCCGTGTCTGGCCCAGCCTTCTTCTGGGCGGCCTGGCGTTCGCGCGCACGCTCTTCGCGATACAACACGTAGGAACGCGCGATCTTGTGTTCACCAGCACGCATCAAGGCCAGTTCGACCTGGTCTTGGATATCTTCGATATGGGTTGCGCCGCTGGCCGGCATGCGGCGGGTCAGGGCGTTGAGGATCTGGTCGGCCAAATCATCAACGCGCTGATGGATGCGGGTTGATGCTGCGGCGCTGCTGCCTTCGACGGCGAGAAAGGCTTTGGTCAGGGCCACGCGTATCTTATTGCCGTCGAAACTGGTGACCTTGCCGTTGCGGCGGATGACCTTGAATTCGCCCGGTGCGGTGGCGGTGATCTCCGCGCTAGATTCGCCGTGGCCGTAGGACACCGGCGCCGAAGCAACTTCCCTGCGGGCAGCCGCATTCTCAAATTCCATGTCGCCTCCAGACTTTTTTATCGTGACACTGACGAGCGCTTGGGCGCCCGTTCGCTTTTGTTTTATAACCGACGGGCGACTGTATAACACCACAAGAATATGTGGTCAAGATTTTCAGTAACCACTAGATAGTGTGGTTCTTTTGTGAATTAGTCGTCCGCAACCTGGGTACAAGCTGGGTATAAATCCCGCATAGACCGCGGGATCGTGAGTCAGATCAGGGCTTTAGGCGCGAGTCAGCAAAACGGGCCGGCGCCGCGCCCAAGCATCGCCCTTGGGGGTGTCTGGCGTCGGTAGATCGGTAGTCGTTGTGGCCCACAAAGCACCCCGTCCGGCGCAGGGCGGTGGCCTATCCCCGGGCCGCAATTGATCGGATTACTGAGCCGGTCGCATTCACCGAAAAATTACCGCGGGCGCTAGGTCGTACTAAAGCTCAATCCACTGCGCCGCGCAGGTACACCGGCAAGGCGTCGGCCGCGGTCACGCTGCCGCCGCCTGCATGCAGGGCAGCGGCCAGGCGTGCAACATCCTGGGCATGGGGGTAGAGCAGGTCGAGTCGAGGAATGGCGGCGATATCGGCTGCAAAACGGCCGTGATAAGCGGGCCAGCCATTGCCGACCGCGAGCCAGCGCGCGGGCCCCGCAATCGAAACGGCTTCAGGCGCCAGGACACAATCGGCAATCACGCTTTGGCTGATCGTGCCGGCGTCGTCAAAACGCAGCGCCGCCAGGTAGATCTCGGCACGCCTTGCATCCAATGCCGCCAGAATTTGACGCCCGCCAGACAAGCGTGCGCCGCCCGCCGCCAGCGCTGCCAAGGTCGAGACCGGTGCCAGCGGCAGGTCGCGGGCCAGCGCGATGCCTTGCGCGACACCGGCCGCGATGCGCACCCCGGTGAAAGCGCCTGGGCCGCGTCCGAACGCGATTAAATCCAATGCGCTGCGCGTCATGCCGGCCGCTGCCAGGACCTGTTCGATCATGGTGAAGAGCAAGTCGGTATGTTGGCGCGGTGTGACTTCATGCACTTCATAGACTGCGTCGCCGCTCAACATCGCTACTGAGCACGCATCGGTCGAGGTTTCCAGCGCCAGGATGTTCACGCGTGGTGTGACACACCGCGGGGCGCGGTGCGCTTGCGGCTATAATCCGCGCCCATGATGGCTTCGCTCGACTGGTTCATTGGTATTCGCTACATCTATGCGCGGCGTGGCAATCATTTCAGCGGTTTCATTTCGCTGACAGCGATCGTCGCCACGGCGCTCGGGGTGACGGTGTTGCTGACCATATTGTCGATTATGAATGGTTTCGAAGGCGAACTGCGCGATCGCATCCTCGGGCTTGCTGCCCATATCGAAGTGGATAGCGGTGCGGGCGATGACTGGCACGCACTGCTGAAACAGATCGGTGCGCACACCGGCGTCGTGGCCGCCGCACCCTATGTCACGCGCGATGTGCTGGTGGCCGATCGCGGCACGGTCCGTGCGGTGGAGGTGCGAGGCATCGATGCCGCACGCGAACTCGGTGTTACGCAGTTGGAATCCCATCTTAAAGCGGGCTCGGTGGTGGATCTCGATCGCACGCCGTTTGGCATCGTGATCGGGCGCGAGCTTGCGCAGTCGCTGGGCGTTGGCCTGGGTGATCGGTTGACGCTGATAACGCCTCAGCCGAGCGTTACCCCGGCCGGTCTGGTGCCGCGGCTCAAGCGGTTTGTCATCACCGGGGTGTTCGAGTTCGGGTTGCAGGAATACGATTCCAACCTCGTCTTGATCAATCTCGTCGATGCGCAGCGATTGTTTCGCGCCGGCGACGGCATCGATGGTGTGCGGGTCAAACTGCAGGACGCCGATCAGGCCGGCGCGGTCAAGCGTGCGCTCGCCGTGACCCTCGGCCGCGTCGCCGGTGGTGACGATATTCGTGACTGGACCGATAACCATCAGAATTTATTCCGCGCGCTGCGTATCGAAAAGACCGTCATGTTTGTGATCCTGGCACTGGCGATTGGCATCGCAGCGTTCAATGTCGTGTCAATTCTGGTTGTCGCGGTAACCGATAAGCGTGCGGATATTGCGATGCTGGGTTCGCTGGGCTTGGAACGGCGCGAGATCATGTGGATATTTCTCGTGCAAGGCGGTGTAACGGGCGCTATCGGCGTGATATTGGGCGTGAGCTGTGGGGCGCTGCTGGCGGCCAACATCGACGCATTGGTCGCCGCCGTAGAGCGCGTGTTCAGCTTCAAAGTGCTGTCGCCGGATGTCTACTACATCAGCAACATTCCCTCGGAATTACGCAGCGGCGATTTCGTCGTGACGACGGTGCTGGCAGCCTTGTTAAGTCTGGCCGCGCCGCTTTATCCCGCGTGGCTGGCGGCCACCACGAATTTGAGCGAAGGGCTGCGTCATGAATGAAACGGTGATCGACTGTCGTGGCGTCGGCCGCCGCTTCGACGACGGCGCGAGTGTCGTGGAAGTGCTGCGTGGCATTGACCTGATCGTTGCTGCCGGCGAGACCTTGGCTATCACGGGCGCTTCGGGCTCGGGCAAGAGCACCTTGTTACATCTGCTCGGCGGACTGGACACGCCAGACGTCGGTAGTGTGCGGCTGTGTGGTGCGGACCTGGCCCGTGCCAGCGAGCGCGAACGGGCACGGTTGCGCAATCAGAATCTCGGTTTTGTCTATCAGTTTCACCATCTATTGCCGGAATTCTCAGCGCTTGAAAACGTCGCCATGCCACTTTTAATCGGCCGTCGCCCGGCGGGCGAAGCCGCCAGCCGCGCGCGCCTGATGTTGGAACGGATCGGGTTGGGACATCGTGTTACGCATCGTCCGGCTGAATTGTCGGGCGGTGAGCGTCAGCGCGTGGCGATCGCCCGGGCGCTGGTGGGGGCGCCACGTTGTCTGTTGGCCGACGAACCAACCGGCAACCTCGACGCGCGAAATGCCGCGACAGCCTGCGATCTGCTGCTGGAATTGTGCCGTGATCAGCACGCTGCGGTGGTGGTGGTGACTCACGACGAGCGCATTGCCGCGCGCATGCAACGGCGGTTGCGACTCGAGGAAGGGTGTTTGTCAGTTATGGACTCGGCGTAGTCCGGGCACGCCGACGCAGGCGCCGTTGGCGACAACGATACAGCACATGCAGACGCCATAATCCACGTACCGAAAAATTGCCGAGAGCGCCTGCGCCGAGGCCACACAACAGGCAACCGACCACCAGCGGCTCCCACAACTGCGTAAACAACGCGCTGATATTGGCCCAGTTTGCGTTGAAGTGGATGTCGCTGAACTGCACTTCATGGGCCGTGACCCATCCCCCGAGTTTGAGTGCGGACATGACCATAGGCGCGACGGTGATGGGGTTGTTGATCCACACGGCTGCCAGCGCGACCGGCAGATTGATGCGCAACATCAAAGCCAGCATGGCCGCGATCAGCATGTGCATCGGCACCGGCATAAAGCCCACGAAAAACCCGATCCCCACTGCGCCAGCCACTGCGCGCCGACCAAAATGCCAGATCTCCGGATCATGTATGCGCTCACCCAACCATCCACCCATACGCGAATTCAGAATCGCATCGCGATCGCTGAAGTAGCGTTGCAAATTCTGTTTGAGACTCATGGGTTGGTGCTTGCGGTGTAAGGCTGCCGGGTCGACCGCGCCGCAGATAGGCCGGCTGGCCATGTTCGACGGGCGGCAGACAAAGGTCAAATCGGTTACATTAACTGCGTCTCACAGCCCGCCTTTTTTTGTCATGGACGACAAATGCGACTTGCTGGCCTCCTTTTTGTAATCGGTACGCTGTGCGGCCTGCTGTGCGGGCCATTACTTGCTGTTGTGCTGTGCGTGGCCGTGGGTCTGGCGCCGTGGCTGCATCGTCGGCAGCGCTTGTTTCCCATCTTCCTGTTGTGCGGTTACCTATGGGCGCTAGGGGCCATCCATCGCGCCGAGCAGGACTTGCTGCCGCTTGCACTGGAGGACGATAGCCAGGTGATCGGCGCGCGGGTGGCAAGTTTCCCGATGCCCGGCAAGACTGGTTATGTGCTCGAACTCGCCGCAAACGAGGCGCGTGGCGGCGTATCGCAGACCCTGCCGGCGCGCTTGCGCGTGGTGTGGCGCGAGGCCCCAAGCTCATTGCGTCTGGGTGACTGGTGCGAGTTGCATGTGCGTCTGCGTCGTCCCCACGGCCTGGCCAATCCGGGCGGTGTTGATGTCGAACGCACGGCACTGGTCCGGCATCTCGGCGCGAGTGCTTACGTCATCGCCCATCCCGGCAACCATTGCGAGCATATCGCCACGCGCATGCAACTCGATGGCTTGCGCGCCTGGCTTGCGCAAAGCATTGCACAGGCCGTTGTCGAGCCGGCCGCGGCGGCCGCCATCAAGGCCTTAGCGGTGGACGATCGCAGTGCATTGAGCGCACACCAATGGGATGTCATGCGTCGCACTGGCACCGCCCACTTGCTTGCAATCTCGGGCTTGCAGATCTCGCTGGCGGCGGGCTGGTGCTTTGTATTGTGTCGCTGGCTGTTGGGGCTGCTGTGGGCAAGGCGCCAAGACTATCTGGTCCTGCGCGCGGCCTGGATCGCCAGCGCACTTGCGGCCTGGGCCTATACCTTGGTGGCCGGCGCCGGGCTGCCTTCGGTACGGGCGGCGGTGATGGTGGGTGTGGCCGCTGGCGCGGCGTTATGCGGCCGTCGGGCCCTGAGTTGGGATAGCTTTCTGACGAGCCTTGTGGTCCTGGTGGTCTGGGATCCCTTGTGTCTGCTCGGCAGCGGTTTGTGGCTCTCTTTCGGCGCCGTGGCCGTGCTGATCATGCTGGCTACCAAACGTGAGCGCGTGCACCCCCTGCGCTTAGCCTGGCGCACCCATG
>JANOXY010000680.1:0-13463 GCA_031418675.1 Pseudomonadota bacterium | reverse complement strand
CACGCAACTCACCACGAAAGCTCACCTGGTTGACATACGCTTCGAGGATTTGTGGCTTGCGCCACTCGTTCTCCAGCGTCAACGCGGCGCGCATCTGTCGCCATTTGGCCAACCAGCCACGACGCCCACGGCCCACTTCTCCCTGATGTTCAAGCAGGCTGGCGAGCTGCATGGAGAGGGTGCTGGCACCTCGTCGTCGTGTGCTGTGCAGGTTTTGCCAGAGTGCTGCCAGCAGCGCGCGCCAATCCACACCGTGATGTTGTTCAAAACGCTGATCTTCGATCGCGATCAAGGCCTGCATAAAAGCCGGCGAGATCGTGTCCGCCCGCACCCACGGCAAACGCAGGCCGTGAAAATCCATACGCTGGCCCTGCAGCACTTCCCCGTCGCGCGCCAGCAGATAGGCATAGGACGGTTGCCAGGCCTCGCGTACCGTTAAAAATTCCTCGGCATGCAGCGCCGGCGCCAGCGCCCACAGGATCAGCAGCAGGGCGCGCCTCACGGCGCTTTCACCTCCAGCGCAGCATTGGGCAGCTCGCCGAACATTTCCGGCGCATACATGGCCTCGACCCGCGTTGCAGGCAGCACAAAATGGCCAGGATTATTCAGACGCACGGTGTATTCCACCGTAAAGCGGCCCTTGGGCACGAAGGTGTAATACGCGCGGAAGGCATCAAACCGACGTTCTTCATAGGCGGGATGCACCCAGCCTTCGCGTTTCTCACCTTGGGTGAGCAAGCCCGCATCGCGACCGAGCCCGGTACCCAGCACACTGGCGCCGGCCGGAATCGGATCGTCCACCACTACCCAGCCGGTATCACTCTGGGCCTCAATGGTGAGGGTGATGCGCGCAACATCACCGCGTGTCCACAGCCCGGGTGTCTTCTGCTCGATGGGTGTTACTACGCGCTCGATGCTATAACCGGTGAACAGTGGCCCATCCAAGGGCAGCGCCGCACGACTGGCTATCATCGCCCACGGTTTACCCGTGCCCTGGTGTTTGAGCTTCAGCTCGGTCGGTGCGCTGCCCCACGGAAATTCAACGCTGCTCTGGTCGCTGTTTGGTGGCCACTCGATGGTGTTTTGCACCGTGCCAAAACTGAGTGCGGTGTGGCCCGTGACCGGGGTGGCTTCGAAGCTCTTGCTGAATTTTTCCATGGCCAACACACCCCAGGCATTGGCGTTGGTGGTATTCCAATGGCCGTGCTCCTGGCGCGCCAGCGCACCGCGCACCATGCGCGGAATATCCGTCCGCCAGCTGGCGTCGTCGAGGAAGGCCAGCACTGCCCGCGCGGCATTAACATCACCCGAGATCATGAGCCACCACAGCGCGTCGTTACGCTCAGTGGCAAAACCCATCACCGTACCCTGGTAGTTGAGACGGGCCCGCACCAGGGTGCTGGCCTGGGCGCGCTTGGCTTCACGGTCCGCGATGTCAGGCACACGCTGCAGAATATCCACCCAGTCCAGTAGCGCCGAGGTTGGCCACAGCGCGGGTTCCAGATTGATACTGGCCAACATCGCCGCATCGGCTACACCGTAACGCGCCAGTGCGCTGATCGCCGCAAGCTTGCGCAAGGCCAGATCGGTGGTGGGTAACACTGAATCGCGCACCACTTCACCGGCGATAAATTTGCGCAAGCCCGTTTGCATGGTCTGCAGGGTCGATGTGGGGATCGCCCAACCCGCTTCGTGGGCGATGGCCAGCACGTAACTGCTCAAGGTGTCGCTGCCCTGCAACCACTCACTGGGGAAATAACGCGCCAGGCCATCACGGTCGAGATAATTCGGCAGCCGGGTCATCACGTCTTTCCACAGCGCTTCGTCACGCAGCGCGACGGCGCGTGACAAGGTCTGTTCGAGACAGATGTAGGAGTAGTACTGCATGAATTCCCGCACGCCTTCGAGGCCGTCAGCGAGATGGGCGCGCAGTGCGACCTGCACACCACCGCGCCCGGCGATGGCACCGGCGGGCACCGCCGTGCGCATGCGCAAGGGTTTATCCAACTGGGTGAGCGTGGCCTGATAAACACGCACGGGATAAGCCGCCACCACCTGCTGGCTGAGCTTGATGCGATCGCTGGCCGCACCACCCTGCTCGCTGATGCTCACTTCCCAACCGAGGCGGCTGGCATTCACAGGTGCCTCAAATGGCCACACCAGATCGGGCGCGGCGCCGGGCGCGATCGTGACTAGCTGCGGTGCCAGGGTGGTGGGCTCGTGATCGTCGGCGGCGACACTGGCCTGGGCCGCAACGCTCATGCTGCGCTCGCTGCTATTGCGCACAGTGAAGGTCGCGGCGTATTGATCGGTCTCGCGCACCAGCGGCGGCAATCCCGACACCAGCATCAAATCCTGGGTGGTGCGTATGCTCGCCGCACCGGTGCCAAAATGATCGAGGCCGGCATGGGCTACGGCCACGATGCGAAATGCACTCAGGGAATCATTGAGTGGAATGTCGACCGTCGCATGACCCTGATCATCCAGAGTCACTCGGCCTTGCCAACTCAACAAGGTGTCGAAGTGTTCACGCGCGGCAGCACCGCGCCCACCACCACCACCATGGGGCACGGCCTTGCGTCCAAAGTGGCGTTTACCCACCACCTGCATCTGCGCCGTTGAGGTCCACACTTCCAGCGCGCGCTCACCCATCATGGCTTTTAACAGATCCCAACTGCCGTTGGCGCTCAACTCCAGCAAACCTTCATCAACCGCCGCGAGTGCCACTTCAGCACCGGCTGCAAGTGCGCCACCATCGGCACGTTTGACGTTGATGTCGACATGGGCCGTATCGCGCACCTTGTAGATGCTTTCGCTCGGTTTTACGTCGACCTCGAGACGATGGGGTTTCCAGCCAACGTTGACACGGCCGATGCCGAGTCGATAGGCGGGCTTGCTGAGATCAACCAAGCTCGTGGCCAGCGCACCGTCGATCGCCCACGGCAATTTGAAATACTGCACCAGGCTGCCCAGCACCGATTGGAACCAGCTCACGCGGCCACGCACCACCAGCACCGACACATAAACATTGGGTGCGTAGTTGGGTTTGATCGGCACACTCACGATCGGCTCGTGACCGTTGAGCTCCATGACGAAGCTGTCCAGTACACCTTCCCGTTCGACCGTCACCAGGGCTTTGGCGTGACGGAAGGGCATGCGCACCTGGAAGCGCGCGGTATCCCCCGCTTCGTATTCTTTCAGTTCGGGTAACACGTCGATGCGATCGGCATTGCCGGGTTTGAACCACCATTCGTCATCACCCGCCACCCATGCCGTGGTGCTGGTGATGGCGACATTGCCGGCGCCATCGTCGGCGCGGGCACGTAATACCAGTTCGCCACTGGTGGCCGGTGCGATATCGCAGGACAACTCGCCGTGGCTATCGGTTTCGCCTTTGCACATGGCGGCGATGGGTTTGATGGTGCTGCTCGACTCATAGGCGTAAAAACCACCGATCAGGCGCTTGCGGTAGGACGAGCGTTCACGCTGAAAGAGCATTACTTCAACCGCCTTGCCCACCACCGGCTGACCTTTCAGATCGAGCGCCGCAACGTGGAAACGCAGTTTTTCCCGTGTGCCGGCCCAGCCCTCAACCTTCACACCCAGCGCGATGGCCGCCGGCCACAGCGGCACGCGGGTTGAGGTCGCCAGGCGTTCACCATTGGCATCCTGATATTCCAATTCGGCGACCAGGTTGCGTGCACCGCTGGCGGCAACCAGACCGGGCACCGTGACACGCACACTGCCGTGCTGGTCGAGCTTGAGCTCCTGGGTCGTGACCGCCTGGGCCGCGCTACCCGCGCCTTGGCCACGATAGGCGCCAAACTGATTGAGGTAATGGGCAAAGGGGTCGCCGTCGTCCTGCGCTTCGCTGTCAGTGCCTTCTTTGACATCCGGCCCGCCGAAGCTGAAGTCTTCGTAGTGCTTGAAGTGAATACTGCGCGCTTCGAGCTGGGTGCGCAGTTTGACCTGGGCATTACCCGCGCCGCCGCCGGATAGATAACCGACAAAAATATCGAGTGGTACCTCGGGCGGATTGATCTGGGCGTCGGTGGGCGCCTGCACCACCGCTTTCATGGACGGCACACGAAACTGCTCAACGCGAAAAGTGGCGGTCGTAGCACTCCAGTTTTCGCTGCCGTTGTCTTTGGTCAGCAATCGAATCTGGTATTCGCCGAGCTTGGCCTCGGCGGGAATCGTCCAGTTCGAGATGGCCACGCCATTGGCATCGAAGCTGACCGGCACGACGGCACGCTCATCACTGCCGAGGTGCACGACGCTCGCTTCAATGGTGGCGCCGGCCTGGGCGGGGCGTGAAAATCCTGGCCCGCCGTGCAGGCGCAGGAAATGTTTCATGGAGACCGTCTCGCCGGCACGGAACAAAGTGCGATCGAGCACGCTGTGCGCCAGCACTGCATTGCCGTCATAACTGATCGGCATGTTGAAATCCTGCGGGGCGATGCCGTTATGCCATTGCGACAGGGCAAAGCTCATGTCTTCTTCCAGACGCGCAGTGACGATCAACGGCGGCGGTGCCCATGATTCGCAACTGGCATTGCCATGGGGTGTGCCCAGGCTCGTGTCGATACGGACCGTGCCATCGGCGCCGGTGCTGCCGGCCCAGCGCTTTTCGCCCGAACAATAGTCCGCCACTTCGATCTGTGCACCGGCCACCGGCTGACCATCGCCGAGGCGGGTCACCCACACCAGGGAGGTCTCACGCCCCCATTGAAAGTGCACCGCGAGATCCGTGACCAGGGCGGCGGTCGCCACATAACGTGGCTGGCGACGACCGAGCAAAGCCGCACCCAGTGCGCTGCTCTCGAGCTCGACGACATAAAAGCCGGGTTTGACCAGCGGAATGCCTAGCACTTGAAAACTGCGCTCACCACTGGCGTTGGGTAAGGTGAATGATTGGCTGGTCGGATCGCCTCCGAATACCGAGCTGGCACCCGTCGCCTCATGCCAGACCGACTTGCCCTTATCGTCCAGCTGCCAGTCGCCCGCCGGCGCCATGGCCTGTTCAACGCGCCGTATCCAGCTACCGATCTCGGCGCTGTCGCTCACACGCAAAGCCTGGGCGACAGGCGCGGGTAATGGTCCGATCTTGTGACCGGGCAGGCTGGTTTCGAGCTTGCGCAAAGTGACGGGCAAAACACCGCCGGTACGCGCTTCGATGATGCCGAACTCGGCACCAAACTTGGCCAGCGGTGGATAGGCGTCGAGCTTGATGGTCAGTGGGAAGCGCGGCAGGTTGTCCGGCGAGCGCTGCGCATCATCTTTGAAATCCGACGGCAGAATGACTTTTAAACTGCCGCGTTCGGCAAAGGGCGGCAGGAAATTGAGCTCTTCCACCGTGACCGTGCCAGGCGCCGCGACGGACGGTGCATGACGCAGCCCGGCGTCGTCGATCACTTGCACCTGCAGGGCGCGCGCGAGTGGCACCGGTGCAGAGAACACCACGCGCACCGCCAGCAGGGGCAGGCAATCGGCCCGCGCATTCACACGTTCACATTCAACGCGCACGTTGAAAGCCGCGCGGGTATGGAAGGCCAGGGTTTGCGCTTGCGTGGTCGCGATGCCATTGGCGGACGTGATGCCAGCGCCCCACACCAGGCTCACGTCGCTGTCGGGCGGCAGCTGCCGACGGCAGCGCGTTACCAAGAGTTGTTGTTCGGCCAGCTGCAGATCGTCGGATTTCAATTTCTCGATACTCTGGCGACCCGACTTCCACAAAATCGAGAAGTACTGATACCCAAGTGCGCGACGTTGCGCGAGGACGGCTTCGCGCTCGGCGCCCGTCAGAATATCGAGCGGTACGCGCTCGGCGAGATTGGCGATGGTGCAACTGGCATGGGCAAGGACGCTGGCCGCATCGGGCGCGGCATCCAGTGCGAGTATAAAAATCTGATCGGCATCGATACTGCCGTCACCTTCGCCGGGCAGGGAGGTGCGGATGGCCGGGCCACCGGTGTCAAAGCTGAAAACGGGATGTTCCTCAAACCTCGCACCCGCCAGGCTGCGTGCATCGGCCTTCAAGGTGAAGCGGCAGACCTGGCCTGCGCCCATGTCCGCTTCGAAGTCATAGACCCAGTTACGCTCGTCGGCCCAGCGCGCGCGACCCGCAGCAGGACAGTCGATAACAAAAGGTTCGGGCAGACGCGGATCACCGAAGGCCACCATCGCCTCACTGAAACGCGCCGTGACCTGGCGCACGTCTTTTAATGACCCTTGGGGTGAGAACAGCTCAACGCGTGGTGCGGCCAGCACCGCGGCAGAAAACAAGCCCAGCATCAGGAGTAACAACAGCAACAAGCCGCGGCCTGTCGCGCGACGCCGAGCGTCATCCCCTAGCCGCTTCTTCATGTCTACTCGCTCTCCGTACGTATCGCGCATTGTCGCTATCGCTGTCGGCCGTTATCGTACACGTACCGCCGGGGGGCAGCATGGAAACGACAAGATGACGGGTGTGCAACAACAAGCCGTAAGCAACAAACCCGTACCGTGGTTGGTGTGGGTCGCGATCGCGGTGCTGGGTGCAGCCGCGCTCGGTGGTATCGCTTTGCGCCGCGGCGAGACTATCAACAGTCTGTGGTTCATCGTGGCAGCGCTGTGCATCTACAGCCTAGCCTATCGGTTTTACAGTGCGTTCATCGCGGCCCGCGTGCTGATGCTGGACGCCAGCCGCGCGACACCGGCTGAACGCTTGAACGACGGGCGCGATTTCATGCCGACCAATCGCTGGATTGTTTTTGGTCATCATTTTGCCGCCATCGCCGGGCCTGGCCCCCTGATCGGTCCGACCTTGGCGGCTCAGTTCGGTTATCTGCCTGGCACCCTGTGGATCCTGATCGGTGGTGTGCTGGGCGGCTGCGTGCAGGATTTCATCATTCTGTTCTGTTCAATTCGCCGCGACGGCCGCTCCCTGGGTCAGATGGCCCGCGATGAGCTGGGACCGGTGGGCGGCTTTGCGGCCCTGGCGGGTGTGATGACCATCATGGTCATTCTGATCGCGGTCTTGGCGCTGGTGGTTGTGAACGCCATGAAACATAGTCCGTGGGGCACGTTTACGGTCGCCATGACCATCCCCATCGCACTCTTCATGGGCATTTATTTGCGCTCGCTGCGCCCGGGCAAGGTGTTGGAAGCGAGTGTGATCGGTGTGGTGCTGCTGCTTGCTGCGGTGGTCGGCGGCGGGGTTGTTGATCAGCTGCCCGCGCTGCGTGGGTGGTTCGACTTTGACGGGCCGGCGCTGGCGCTCATGATCATCGCCTATGGCTTCTGCGCGGCGGTATTGCCGGTGTGGCTGTTGCTCGCACCCCGTGATTATCTGTCGACCTTCATGAAGATCGGCACCATCGGGGCCTTGGCAGTGGCGCTCATTGTGCTGCGTCCGGATATGCATATGCCGGCCCTGACATCCTTCATCGACGGCAGCGGACCGATCTTCGCCGGCAAACTCTTCCCCTTTGTTTTTATCACCATTGCCTGTGGCGCAATCTCAGGCTTTCACTCGCTCATCGCCTCGGGCACCACACCCAAGCTGCTGTGCAACGAAGCGGACGCGCGCATGATCGGTTATGGCGCGATGATGATGGAATCCTTCGTGGCGGTGATGGCCATGATCGCGGCCTGCGTGCTCGACCCCGGTGTGTACTTCGCCATCAACAGCCCGGCCGGTGTGGTGGGTGCCGATGCCGCGACGGCGGTCGCTACGATTTCCAGCTGGGGCTTTCCGGTCACCGTCGAACAGATGAACACGCTAGCCCACCAGATGGGCGAAGCGAGTTTGTTCGCCCGTACCGGCGGTGCGCCGTCACTGGCGGTGGGCATGGCAAGCATCTTTGCGCGCCTGACCAGTGAAGGCCTGCTGGCACTGTGGTACCACTTCGCGATCATGTTCGAGGCCTTGTTCATACTCACGACCCTGGATGCCGGCACGCGTGTGGCGCGCTTCATGTTGCAGGACTTGCTGGGTAATTTTTACGCGCCGCTCGGCCGCGTGAGCTGGATGCCAGGTGTGCTGTTGGCCAGTGGTCTGGTGGTGTTTGCCTGGGGATACTTTTTGTATCAGGGTGTGGTCGACCCCTTGGGTGGCATCAACAGTCTGTGGCCTTTGTTTGGTATCGCCAATCAGATGCTGGCGGCGATTGCGTTGTGTGTAGCCACGACCATCATCATGAAGTCAGGCCGTGGGCGTTATGTGTGGGTCACGGCAGCGCCACTCACGTGGCTCGTGATCGTGACCTCGAGTGCGGCCTGGGCGAAATTGTTCGACCCCGCGCCGCGCATCGGTTTTCTGGCCCACGCCGCCGATCTGAAAGCCAAGCTGGCGGCCGGCGCACTCCCGCCTGAGATGCTCAAACAAGTGCCACAGATGCTGTTCAACGATCATGTCAACGCGGCCTTGACCGCGCTGTTTTTGACCTTGACCTGGATTCTGATCCTGGATACTGCGCGGGTTTGTACACGGGTAGCGCGCGGTCTGCGCACACCACCGTTTTCGGAGGTGCCCTATGCGCCTACCCAACTGGCGGGATAAATTTGTCGGCGGCGTGAAGCTGTGGCGAGCGCTATGCACGTGGCTGGCGTGGTTGAACGGCGACGTTGCCTACCTGACGTTTATAAGCCACTTGCGCCAGCACCATCCTGAACGTGTGTTACCAACACGCGCAGAATTTTATCGCTTGGAAGTGGAACGGCGCTGGAACAGCATTCGACGCTGTTGCTAAAACGAGGCTGTCGGTGATGCCGATGTGCGCCGCCAGCGTGGCTGGCGTGTTTTAATGCAGGGACAAATTCCAGGAGCAAGGCCATCCGACATTCCCATCGTCTTCTGTGCGCTCTGACGCTGACCCTGGCCGCCCACGCGGACCGGGTGACGGCCGGCGACGACAAACAAGCCTGTGCCGCTCGGCTTGAAGAAACTCCCTTGCGCAGCGAACAAGCGTCAGCCGGCATCATGCTCAATCTTGCCGAAGCACCCGACTCAATCCGCGCCGTGGTGAAAGGTTTGTTAGAGCACGCGGTCAGCGCCGCCAAACGTGCGCAAGCGCCGGCGGTTGTGTTCCGAGTTGCACCGACACATTTTCTGCCCTTACCAGAGCAGCAGCCGCTGTGCACACAACTGGCCAGCCAGACCAACTTGCAACCGCTCAAGTTTGCTGATCGCGCCTTCCCCAATGTCGAAGAATTTGATGCGTGGCTGACGGCGTTTTCCCAGGGCCAGGGCGCCGATGGCAAGCTGCTTTACCAGCAGTGTGGTGGCAATTGTGACCCGAGTTTCACCTTCGTCGTATCCCCAGGCAACAGCGATTTGAGTGTCACAACCGAGGTCTACTGTGGTTACGCCCGCGATCGCGACATCAATCTTTATACCCTCTCCACCACGCTGCGTGCGGCCTGCCCGGTACCGAACTGAATCCCAGGGCCGCTGCTAGCGGCGGCGGACCCCGGGCGCCAGACCATGCTGCGCAGTCGCGCGACAGTGGCTAACAGACGCGCGTCACCGGCGCCATCCATACGACCGTTTAATCCGAAAACGATGTCCTCACGGGCGACCGTGGCAAGCGTGCCGAACATTCTGTCCCAGATGCTGAACACATCACCAAAATTGCGATTGGTGGTGGGCAGCATGAAGTGATGATGGGCGCGGTGCAGGTTGGGGGTGATAAACAGCCAAGCCACCACCCGCGCCACTGGCGTGGGCAGCAGCAGCGAGGTGTGGGAACACAGATTGGCCACAGTCTGGGCCATCTGACGTAACACCAGGACTTCTACCGAAGCGCCACACAGCAGCACGTAAGTGATCAGGAACAAATTGCGGCTCACGGTTTCGCCCGGATGCTCACGCACCGTGGTCGACACATCCACCACCAGATCGGCGTGATGCACGCTGTGGAAGCGCCAGAAAAACGCAACCTTGTGCGCCGTGCGATGGTAGACATAGTCGAGAAAGTCGAGCACCACGAACATCAGGCCATATTTGATCCACGGCCGCTCAGGGTCCGGCAACAGATAAACCAGGCCAAACTGCTGCTCGCCGGTCCAGCGCGCGAGATACAGACAGGGGATGACCATCATGATCTGGATCGGCAGCGCCGACAGAATGAACAAGGCGTTGAGCGAGGTGTGGCGCCATTTTGCGGGCGCGGCGAGCGGTTGGCGAAGATATTCCGCCAGCCACAGCGTAATGATCAAGCAACCATAAAGGCTGACTTGAATGGGGCTAGGGTGTGCAAACAGGGTATCGAGGATCGCGTTCAAGGTGCGTCGGCTGGTCCATGGTGAAGGTTAGGTACCCTCGCAGCGTCATTGCCGCATGGACAGGGCTGGTCAGCCGCGTCCATCACACCGAGCCGAATGGGACTATGTACGCAGGATAACATATCGGCGGCAGCGGGCAGGTGCGCGTGGCGCTTAAAGACTGTCGCTGGATACACACCGCGGCCAGCGCGGGCTTTAGTCGCCTTCGATCAAACGCCCCGCTGCATCACGCAACTCCGCACCCTGCACCCGCGCACGACCATCACCGAACTTTCCGTCACGGGCGCGCAGCGCCGCCACCAGCCCACCCTCACGCGCTTGTTTAAGAAATTCCTGCGCACTCTCGGCCAGATGACCGCGTGCGTCGTTTTCTGCCGCGAGTCTTTGCAGGGTACGGGCCCCCATCAATTCGAGACCGACGTTGACGATGCGCTTATTGGCGGCCAAGAGCGCCGTGTCGATCAAGGCCAGCCGGTCGAGCAGCTGCTCCACTTCACCCTCCAGCTCGGCCACGGGCAGGGCTTTCATGACCAGGCCCAGGCTGGCGGCTTCTGCCCCGGTAATGGTGTCGCCCGTCAGCAGCAGACGCTTTGCCCACTGCGGACCAATGTGATAAAGCCACATCTGATTGGGCGGCGAACCGAGATCGCGCGTGGCGGGAAAGCCGATGCGCGTGTCGTCAGCGGCGATCACCATGTCGCACAACAGCGCGACGTCGGTGCCACCGGCCAGGCAGAAACCGTGGATTTGCGCTATCACCGGCTTGTGCATGTCGAACAAGGTCATGCGCAGACGCTGACCCCGCTCCAGGCGCCACACGTCATCGTCAAAATTACTGAAAGGGCCCAATCGATAGCGCGGACCATCGGTGTTATTGCTCGCCGGTGCTTGCGGCGTCAAATCGTAGCCGGCGCAGAAACCTTTGCCCTCGCCCTTTATCACCACCGCATGCACAGCGCTGTCGTTATCGGCTTCCCACAGCGCCTGATCAAGTTCGGTCAACAACGCCAAGGACAGGGCATTACGTTTGTCGGGACGGTTGAACACGATGCGCGCGCGGCCGCGCTCCACTTCATAACGGATGAACTGAAATTCAGGCATGGTGGGTCCCCCTCAATAGGATCGGCATTGATACTCGCGGCGCTGCGCAAAAGCTGAGCCGCAGGTGTGATTGGGATGGTAGCGGATCGCGACCCATCTCGCGGCTGGTAAGGGCCAGCCAGCACGGTATGCTGGCGGGCATAATCGGTTCTGCTTCAGCGAAGGGGAGTTTTTCAGTGAGCGCCAACCCAGATTTTTCCAAGGCCGGCCGGCAGTGGGGGCCAGCCCGGTATATCACACCGCTGCTGGACGATATCGCAGCCCAGGCCAGCGCCGCCGATCGCAGCCGTTCGGTGTCGCCTGCCCTGATTGCCGATATCAAGCGCAACGACATCATGCGCTTGTCGGGCAGCCCGGAACTCGGTGGTCTGAACGAAACCATGGTCGTGATCGGTAACGAACTGCGGGAGATCGCGGCTCGCTGCACCTCGACCGGCTGGTGCTTGTGGAATCACCTGTGCACCTTTCATCACTTCGCCGGCCTGCTCGGGCCGCAACACACGGATTTTTTCAAAGGCATCGTCGAACGTCGTGAGTGGGTGTGTTTTCCGGCCGGCGCCTCGACCCAGGTCAAGTCGGAAAAACAGGGCGAACAAACCTTACTCACCGGCGTCGCGGCCTTTGGTTCGGGTGCGCGGTATGCGGAATGGGCCGGTGTTGCTTTCATCGAACCCGGTCACAGCACACCGCGCCTGTCGGTGGCCGATCTGCGCGACCCGCGGGTGCGCGTCGATGCGACCTGGGACGCCATGAGTGTGCGCGCGTCGGCCACCGATCATATTCACTACAGTGGTTTGCCAGTGCCCAGCACACGCATCGCCGAATGGACGCCCAAGTATCGGGCGCTGCATCGTGATCCCGCCCACCCCATGATCCATCATCGTTATCGCGAAGACTGGGTAGCGCTGTCGGTATTGTGGCTGGGCACCATGGCCAGCGGTGTGGCCGAGATCTCGTTCAATGAAACCGCCGGCGGCATCCGCGAACGTATCGCCATTTTCGGCACCAAGATGGTTGAGCGCCCGACCATCCATGTGAACCTCGGCCGTGCACGTGCTTTGATCAACGCTGCCACCGATACCGTGTTTGCGGCCCTGGCTGAAACCGATGCGCGAATTGCAGCGGGGCTCATGCCGACAGAAGGGGACTATTTCCGTCAGACCGCGGCCGGCATGCAATGCGTGATGTTATGTGACGAAGCCATGCATCTGCTGCTGCGTGTGTTGGGCGGCAATGGTCTGCGCGAAGGCACCGACTTCGAGCGACGTTATCGTGATTTCCAGGCCATGCCCCTGCATATCAACGGGCATGTGGACAGGATTACCGAGCAGCTGGGGCGGATCAGCCTCGGACTCGAGTCGCAGAATCCGTTTTGATGCTGCCACCCAACGGCAGCACCTCAACCCGTATTACGCAGTCCCGCTGCCACACCGTTAATCGAGATATGGATGCCGCGCCGCACGCGCTCGGTATCCGGATCGTTTTCACCTCGCTGCCGATAACGACGCATCAATTCCACCTGTAGATGGTTCAGCGGATCGAGATAAGGAAAGCGGTACTCGATGGAGCGTGCGAGTGAGGGATTGGATTCCAGGCGCTGTTTTTCGCCCGTGATCAAGGACAAAGCCGCACCGGTACGCGCCCACTCCGTCTCGATCTGGCTGAAGATACGGCGGCCGACCTTCTTGTCTTCGACCAGCTCTACGTAGCGCGCGGCAATGGCCAGATCGGTCTTGGCCAGCACCATGTCGAGATTCGATAACAGGGTGCGAAAAAACGGCCACCGTTTGTACATGCTCTGCAATAAACTCAAGCGCGTTTTACGGTCGTTGGGCTTGGGCCCGAGGAATTCTTCGATGGCCGAGCCGAAGCCAAACCAGCCCGGCAGGGCCACCCGACACTGACCCCAGCTGAAGCTCCACGGGATCGCGCGCAGATCTTCGATCGCCCGTGTCGCTTTGCGCGACGCTGGCCGCGAGCCAATGTTGAGCTCGGCGATTTCGCGGATGGGTGTGGCACTGAAAAAGTAGTCGGTAAACACCGGGGTGTCGTAAACCAGCTTGCGATAAGCCGCCTGACTGAATTCGCTGATCTGG
>JANOXY010000679.1:0-3028 GCA_031418675.1 Pseudomonadota bacterium | reverse complement strand
GCTGCTCGAAATAAGCTTCGTATACGGCGTCGAGTGCGGCGGCCGCCGCACCACTGTCGGCAACAACACTGCCAGGCGCAGCACAACTACTCGCGGCCCATAACACCGTGGCCCATGCCCAACAGCGGCGCAGACGGCGGTGGAGGTGGGCGGCGAGTGTGGCTGCCGTATTGATAGTGGCACGGCCACGCTGGTAGCCGTCGGTCGATAGCACTGGATGGTCGATATTCTGCACGCTGCAAGCCTCTCGTTTGCGATGCGCTTTCCGTCGTAGAGCGTCTGCCCGATGCCGTCAGCAGTCATCAGCGACGCGACATGGCACGCCGCTTTTTGCCGCTCAGCCGAGGGCCGACTCTGTGGCCGGGTTGCCACGCACGCGTGTATGCACCATCACGCGTGGGTAAGCATGGTCGTAGGGACGTGCCCGGTGCAGCACACAGCGGTTATCCCACACCGCCACATCGCCGGGTTGCCAGCTGTGGCGATAGATGCGCGGCGGGCTGCAGGCGAAAGCCAGCAGCTCATCGAGCAAGCGTTCTGAAGCGAGTGCGTCCATGCCTGGAATATTGCACGCATGGCGACCGATGAAGAGCGCTTTACGCCCGGTGACCGGATGGGTTTTTACCAGCGGACGTAAGGGTGCCTGGCCTTCGTTGAAGCCATAGTTGTCACCCGCTTTGGCTTGCGCGCCGATGCGTGCCTGCGAATAAAACAAGGAATGATAAGCGCTCAATGGCTCGATCTCAGTGCGCCGCTGCGCTGGCAAGGCGTCGTAGGCCGCACGCATATCCGCCCACTCGGTGTCACCGTCGGCAGGTGGCAACACATGTGCCGAAAGAATTGAGGCTTTGGCCGCCAGCGGCATATAGGAGCTGTCGGTATGCCATTCTTCGTTGCCGCGCAGGAGCTGCACGTAGACGGAGTGTTCACGCAGCCGCTGGCCTCGTTCGCCGCGGTTTGAAATGGCGATCGATTGTTTACCTTCAACCAGGATTTCCAATTCGCCGAAACGCCGGGCAAAGGCCAGTTGGTCATTGGCATCAAGGTGCTGAGCGGGGAAGATCAACACAGCATGGGCGTGGAAGGCTGCTTCAATGGCTGCCCAATCGGCAGCATTGAGTTGCTGGAGCATTACACCCTCGATCTGCGCACCGAGCGTGCAGGCGTGATGGGTGGCGAGCGGCGTGACAGTGATGGCCATGGGCCTTGCTCCGGTTAGCGCTGCGCCAGAGTATTCCATGGAAACAAAAGCACGGGACAGATCCGTAGATTGCTCAGGACGGGGGTATTTCGCCGTGGGCTGCACCACGGCGACCCGACACGGCTTGCGCAAGGCTGCCTGGTGTTTCACCATCGCCACTCCCAAAACTCATCTTGACGAGGAATAACATGAGCAAGCAGATCAACTGGTATTATTTCCGCAAGGGCTGAACCAGCTGTGATAAAGCGGCCAAGGTTTTGGACGCACGCGGGATCACTCCCAAAGAGGTCGTGCCGGCCTCGCGCAAACTCGGTGCAGACGATGCACGCGCATTGGCGGCGGCGGCGACAACAGTGATTGTTGCCAAGGGCAAGCAGGTGCAGACCTACAAGCCGGGCGGCAAACCTAGCGACGAAATTGTCGCAGCCATGCTCGGCCCAACCGGCAATTTACGCGCACCGACCTTGGTCAGTGGCAAGACCGTGGTGGTCGGTTTCAGCGATACAAGCTACGCCGAAGTGCTGGGCTGACACGGGCAACGCCGCTGGCACAGACCGGCGGCGTCTTTATATTAGGCAACTCATCGACCGGTGCCCGGCACGGGCTCAGGCACCATCATTGGCCCGTTTCCCCCACGCTGATGACTAGATCGATAGGCGTCATGCACGGCGCCGGCATATAAACCGTCCCATAGCGCACGCAGCACTTGTGATTCCACAACTCGCCCCTATATTACCGGCACAGCCGGCCGGCGGGCCCCACAAGGGTGATTCGACCATCGGCTGAAATGGACCAATAACACCAAACCGCCCGCCAGCGTTTGAGGAGAAACCACAGAATGAAAATCCGCCCCCTGCAGGACCGCGTCATTATTAAGCGCACCGAAGAGGATAAAACCAGCCCCGGTGGCATCGTCATCCCCGATTCGGCCGCAGAAAAGCCGGTCAAGGGTGAAGTGATCGCGATCGGCAACGGCAAGATCCTTGAGAACGGCACGGTTCGCAAAGTCGACCTCAAGGTCGGCGACAAAATTCTCTTCGGCAAGTATTCCGGCACCGAGATCAAGGTCGACGGCCAGGAACTGGTCGTCATGCGCGAAGAAGACATCATGGCCGTTCTGGACGCATAAAGCGGCCACTGCCCCCACCGAATTCTGGAGAAATGACTAATGTCTGCTAAAGAAGTGAGATTTGGAGACGACGCGCGCCATCGTATGGCGGCGGGCGTCAATATCCTGGCCAATGCGGTCAAACAAACCCTGGGGCCGAAGGGTCGCAACGTTGTAATAGAGAAGAGCTTTGGCGCGCCGACCGTGACCAAGGACGGCGTTTCCGTGGCCAAAGAAATCGAACTGTCTGACAAGTTCGAGAACATGGGCGCACAGATGGTCAAGGAAGTTGCTTCCAAGACCTCCGATGTGGCTGGTGATGGCACCACCACCGCAACCGTACTGGCCCAGGCCATCGTGCGTGAAGGTCTGAAGGCGGTTTCCGCCGGTGTCAATCCGATGGATCTGAAGCGCGGCATTGACCGGGCAGTGATCGCTGCGGTCGCCGAGTTGAAAGAGCTCTCCACGCCCTGCACCGACAGCAAAGCGATCGCCCAGGTGGGCACCATTTCGGCCAACTCTGATGAGCCTATCGGCGCGATTATCGCCGAAGCCATGGACAAGGTCGGCAAGGAAGGCGTTATCACCGTCGAAGAAGGCACTGGTCTCGACAATGAACTCGACCTGGTCGAGGGCATGCAGTTTGATCGCGGTTACCTGTCGCCTTATTTCATCAACAACCAGGAGACCATGGGTGTTGATCTCGACGAACCTCTGAT
>JANOXY010000678.1:0-6850 GCA_031418675.1 Pseudomonadota bacterium | reverse complement strand
AATCCAGTGCTCACGGCGGTGTGTTTTCGCTGACATGCGGTGGGATTACAAGAGCCGGCAAAACTAACGGCTTGACCCGACACTGTCAAACAGATTGGGCTTTAAGCAGACCGTGCTGTACGAGTTGGCAGATGGCGACTGGCTGAGCTGCGCTGTATATCACTGTTAGGCTACGATATCGGCGCTTATCGCCCTGCTCGTTGATGACAGCTCGGAGTTCGATGACGGCGATGGAAACGCCACGCTTTGCCCATCCCGGTAACCAGTGGCGCCCAACAGAGTGCGCATCATGGTCAAGTCCAGAATCATCCACAGCCCGGGGATCATCGCGAGGTGCGCGAATTTCGACGCGGCGGCAGTCGAATTGCTGTTTGCCCACGCCCGCGCGGGAGAATGGATTTCGTTAGTGGTGGCTGCGCTGTTGAGCGTTGCCCGTTGGCCAGAGATGGGCTCGCTTAACGCCGGCGGCTGGTTTGGCGCAATGTTACTGGTCTTACTCGCGCGCGGCTCCTTGCGCCGAAGTTTTACGCGTCGCGGCCCAATCGCCGCCGCCAGTCGGTGGTGGGGCCGCGCTTTCATCGCCGGGGCGGCCGCGACGGGTTTGTTGTGGGGTTTAGCCGCGCAGGTGCTGTTAATCTCCCCAGCCGTGGACGACTCGTTCATCGTGGTCCTGGCCATCGCGGGCATGACCTCTGCCGCTGTACCTTATCTGGCGCCCGTACCACTTGCCTTTCATTTGTATTCTGCGGGCGCCGTCCTGCCGGCGGCTGCGCGCTTTCTGTTCGGCGACTCACCTCTATTTCTCAGCATCGGCGCCCTCATGGTGATTTACCTGATTGGCGTGCAGCGCAGCGCCCACCTGTTCGGTCGCTGGCTGAGCCGCGCCCGTCGCCTGACCCACGAGGCCTCAGAGCGAGCGGCTCAGCTGGAATCGATGACCCTGGAGCTGGCGGCTGCCCACGAACGTAGCCAGTGCGAAACTGCCCGACGTCTCGAATCGGAACGCGGCCGAGCTGATCTGGAAGCGGAGATCAACGCTTCCCTGTCGGCGGTGGTGGCCGAACGCACGGCCGAGCTGCGCCAAACCCTGTCCGCCATGACCGCCACCCGTGAGCAGCTGAATAGCGCTCTGGTCGCTGGCCGCCTGGCCTTGTTCGAAGTCGATACGGCCTCGCGTGAGGTAAAACTGTCGGAGCACTGGTCACAGATGCTGGGCGGTCCTGCCCGGGTCACCGTTACCACCATGCACGAACTCTTGCTGCTGACCCATCCCGATGATCGGCCTGCTATCCGGCGTGCTTATCGCGAGACCCGGCGCGGCACGCAAAACGCCTATGTGGTCGATCATCGAGTGCGCGACACGCAAGGAGGCTGGTTGTGGATCGAGAGTCGTGCACGGGTGGTCTCGCGTGCGGAAGACGGCGGCAGTCTGGTCCTGGTTGGCACTAATTGCGACATATCTTCGCGCAAGGAAAATGAGGACCGCTTGCGTCACCAGGCCTATCATGACCCCCTCACCGGACTCGCCAACCGCGCCTTTCTGCGCGAGCGCCTGCAAGAAATGATCTATCGTGCCGAGCGCCAGCATCACACGCTCGCGGTGCTGTGCCTGGATCTCGATCACTTCAAGGTCATCAACGATTCAAGCGGCCATGCGGCCGGCGACGAGCTGCTGCGCGCGGCCGCCGCGCGTTTGTCGAATTCCGTGCGCCAGGGCGATGTGGTGGTCCGCTTGGGCGGTGACGAGTTTGCTGTGCTACTGGAAGGACCCTTGCACACCGACGCAATCGCCATCATCGCGCACAAGATTCTGAACCGCATCAGCAGTCCCATCACGGTCAATGAACGCGAACACGTCTTATCGACCAGCATCGGGGTCAGTTGCTTCCCGGCCGATGGACGCACGCCCGACGAACTACTGACCCGTGCAGATCTGGCCATGTACAGCGCCAAAGAAGCTGGCCGCAATGATTTCCGCTTTTTTACCACCGCCCTGCATGAGCAGATACAGGAAAAGGCCTTACTCATGGCCGGGCTACAGACTGCCATCCCACAACAGCAGCTGTGGCTGGCCTATCAGCCGCGCGTCGATTCCCGCACTGGCGTGGTGCAAGGTGTCGAAGCCTTGCTGCGCTGGTCCCATCCACAGTTGGGGGAAATCGAACCGGAGCGTTTTGTTCCGCTCGCCGAGCAGACCGGCATCATCGTACAGCTTGGCGATTGGGCGCTGCGTGCCGCTTGCGCGCAATTGCGGCGCTGGTGTGAGGCGGGAATAACGCTCGAACGGGTCGCCGTCAATTTGTCCATGCGTCAGTTATTCGAACCGGACCTCGTGGAGCGCGTTGTTGTCATCCTCAACGAATACGGCCTCGCCCCGCAGCAGCTGGAGCTCGAGATCACCGAGAGTATGGCCATGCAACATCCGGAACTTGTTCTCGACACGCTCGCCCGGTTTGATCAGCTGGGCATACGCATCGGGCTCGACGATTTTGGCACCGGCTATTCGTCGCTGGCCTATCTCAAGCGATTTCCGATCGACGACCTGAAGATCGATCGCGCATTTGTGAGCGGCGTGCCCCACGATGCCGAAGATGTCGCCATCGCGCGGGCGATCCTGGCCTTGGCCCGCAGCCTCGGCCTGACACCGGTCGCCGAAGGGGTGGAGACCATTGAACAGCGGGATTTTCTGCAGGCCGAAGGGTGTCGCGAAATGCAGGGCTATCTTTTTGGCGAGCCGCAGCCAGCCTCTGCGCTCGATTTCACCTCGGCGTCTGCCGCCGGCGGGTAAGCACTCACCGGCGACGCGTCGGCAGCGCCGCCGTTTATACTGCTCGCGTCCCTAACCGAGTCCAGCGCCATGACCAGCACCGCTCTAGCCCAGGCCCGCAGCCAACTCCTGACACCGACTGGCGTCGAATTCCACGATTTGGAACGCGTGCTGGCTGATCTCTGCGGGCGCCAAGTTTCGCTTGCGGACGTCTATCTCGAATTCACTCGCAGTGAGGCCTGGAGCCTCGAAGACGGCATCGTTAAAGAAGGCGTGCACAGCATCCGTCAAGGTGCCGGTGTGCGCGCCGTGAGCGGGGAGCAGACCGGCTTCGCTTATTCCGATGATTTGACCGTGCCCGCGCTGATGGAGGCGTCGCGTACTGCGCGCGCCATCACCCGCCAGGGTCAGGCGCGCGACGTGCGCATCGCCAGCCACGACGGCCAGCTTGCGCTTTATGCCGCGGTTGACCCTTTGCTGGAGACCAGCGCCGCCGACAAGCTCGCGCTGATGCGCCGCCTTGATGCGCGGGTGCGTGCTGCTGACCCGCGGGTGCAAGAAGTCATGGTCAGCTTGTCCGGAAATTACAGCGCGATGATGGTAGCGACCTCCGATGGCACACTGGCGGCCGATCTGCGGCCGCTGGTGCGGCTCAATGTGACGGTCATCGTTGAGCGCGATGGGCGCCGCGAGACGGCCAGCCACGGCGGTGGCGGACGCACCGGTTATCAGGCGCTGTTTGCCGACGGCCGTGCCGAACATATCGCTGACGAAGCGCTGCGCCAGGCACTGGTCAGTCTCGATGCCATCGATGCGCCGGCCGGCGAGATGACCGTTGTGCTCGGCCCTGGCTGGCCCGGCATCCTGCTGCATGAAGCCATCGGTCACGGCTTGGAAGGTGATTTTAATCGCAAGGGCACTTCGGCTTTTGCCGGACGCATTGGTAGCCAGGTCGCCTCGCCGCTATGCACGGTGGTCGATGATGCCACCCTGGCACTGCGGCGCGGATCGTTGAACGTCGATGACGAGGGGGTGCCGGGTCAGCGCACGGTATTAATCGAAGACGGTCGCTTATGTGGCTATATGCAGGACCGGCACAATGCCGGCCTCATGAAGGTAGCAACCACGGGCAACGGTCGGCGCCAGTCCTATGCCCATCGTCCCATGCCACGCATGACCAATACTTATATGTTGCCTGGCGCCAGCGACCCGGCCGAGATCATCAAGAGCGTCAAACGCGGACTCTATGCGGTGAGTTTCGGCGGTGGCCAGGTTGACATTACCAACGGCAAATTTGTCTTCAGTGCGGCTGAAGCCTATTTGATCGAAGACGGTCGTGTGACCGCACCGGTCAAGGGTGCGACCTTGATCGGCAACGGCCCCGACGTACTGACGCGGGTGTCGATGGTCGGCAACGATCTGGCACTCGATAACGGCGTGGGCACCTGCGGTAAAGATGGCCAATCGGTCCCCGTTGGCGTCGGTCAACCGACCATCAAAATCGATAGTTTGACCGTGGGTGGCACGCGGACTTGAAGACAACAATTCCCCCCATTGTAGGTGCGAATTTATTCGCACATTTTTATTCCAGGGCGCTTCGCAGAATGTGCGAATAAATTCGCACCTACAAAGGGAGATCGGCGAGCGGTTTAGAAGCGCTCTAATTCCGGATGGGCTACCTGCCCGTGTTTGACGTGCATCTGGCCAAACTCGGCACAGCGATGCAAGGTCGGCACGGCCTTGCCGGGATTCAGCAAACCATGGGGATCGAAGGCCGCTTTAATGGCGAAGAAGCTCGCCAGCTCGGTGCTGCTGAATTGCAGGCACATCTCGTTTAATTTTTCGATGCCTACACCATGCTCACCGGTGACCGTACCACCCACCGCCACACACAACTCAAGGATGCGCCCCCCAAGCTTGGCAGCGCGTTGCATCTGATCCTGATCATTGGCGTCAAAGGCGATCAGCGGATGCAGATTGCCGTCGCCCGCATGGAACACGTTGGCCACCGGTAGCTTGAATTCCTCTGATAGCGCACTGATCGCCTTCAGGACCTGCGCCAGTCGCTTGCGCGGAATCGTGCCGTCCATACAGAAATAGTCGGGCGCGATACGACCGAGGGCGGGAAAAGCCGCCTTGCGGCCGGCCCAGAAGCGCAAGCGTTCCGCTTCATCGCGGGACACGCGTAAATCCCTCGCACCGGCGTCGGTCAGTACCCTGCTGACCACTTCGAGCTGGGCCGCGACGTCGACAGCGTTGCCGTCAACCTCGCACAACAGGATGGCCTGCGCGTCGAGCGGATATCCGGCATGGCAAAAAGCCTCGGCAACTTCGATAGCCAGCTTGTCCATCATTTCCAGGCCAGCAGGCACCAGCCCGGCCGCGATGATCGCGGTGACTGCACTGCCCGCGGCTTCCACCGAATCAAAGGCCGCCAGCACAACCCGCGCGAGTTCGGGGCGCGGTAATAATTTCACCGTGACTTGCATGACGATGCCGAGCAGTCCTTCTGAGCCGTGCAGCAAGGCCAGCAAATCGTAGCCGGGGGCGTCGAGACCACGGCCGCCCAGAGTCAGCCATTCACCGCCGATGGTCAGGACCTCCAGTTCCAAGACGTTATGCACTGTCAGGCCATATTTCAGGCAGTGCACACCCCCTGAGTTCTCGGCGACGTTACCGCCGATGGTGCAGGCGATTTGCGAGGACGGATCAGGTGCGTAGTAGAGGCCAAAGGGCGCAACCGCCTCGGAGATCGCCAGATTACGCACACCGGGCTCGATGGTCGCAGTGCGATTAGCAACATCAATATCAAGAATGCGATTAAACCGCGCCAGCGAGAGCAAGCAGCCGTCGGTCAGCGGCAGAGCGCCCCCCGACAGGCCCGTACCGGCTCCCCGCGTGACCAGTGGCACACCATATTCGGCACACAGCCGTACCACGGCCTCGACCTGCGCACGGGTTTGTGGCACGACCACTACGCGCGGCATGGCGTGGTAGGCCGACAAGGCGTCACATTCGTAGGGCCGCTTGGCTTCGTCCGCGATCAGCAGCGCACCGGATGGCAAACACTCCGCGAGGCGCGCTTCGAATGTCACGGCTGGTGTTTCAACTGAAGGTGTAATCAGATGGGATGACGATGACGCCGGCTGGCGTCATGTTAAAACGCTTCGCGTCGCGTGCTTTGTCGAAGCCGATCTGCTCGCCCGGTGGCACCTGCACCTGGCGGTCGAGAATGCAGCGCCGCAGCTGGGCGCCCTCCCCGACTCTAACGTCGGAGAACAGGATTGAGTCTTCCACGGTCGCACCATCATCGATGTAAACACGATTACCCAGCACGCTGTGATTAACACCGCCACCGGCGATGACCGTGCCACCCGATACGATGGAATTCACGCAAATGCCCTCATTCGACGAACGACCGGGCACCGTGCGCGCCGGCGGGCGCTGGGTCTGGTAGGTACGGATCTGCCAATCGGCCTGATAAAGATCCAGCGGCGGCTCGAGTTCCAGCAGATCCATATTGGCATCGTAATAGTCGTCGAGATCATCAAGGCGACGCCAGTAGCGATCTTGGGTAACGCGGCCCGAGGAGCCACCAAAGCGATAGGCGACCACGCGCTTGAATATCCCCATGTTGTCGCCGATGAGAGTCGAGAGGGGTGCTTCTACGGGTGGCCTGCCCTCCAGCAGCTTGAGCAGTTCAACCAGCTTGGTGCGCTTGAAGACAAACACACGCATCGGCCACACACGGTTATCGTCTGGCGTGGGACTGGTGGTGTCGGCATGCACGCCTTTGACGTCGATGCCGTCAACTTCCAAGGCTACCGGGAAGGTCGCGCCGTAGGCATTGACGGCCGGCACGCCTGCGATGGTCACGTCGGCGCCATGTTCATTATGGAACGCCAGTACCGCCGCGTAGTCCATGCGATAGATCTGTTCGCCCGAGACCAGCAGGATGTTTTCCTCCTTGGCGCCGCTCAACAGATAGAGATTTTTGAACAAAGCGTCGGCCACACCGGAATAGGTGGTGAGCGTGGTGTTGATCGGCGGTGTCACCGGCATGATGTACTCGCCGAGATCGGT
>JANOXY010000677.1:0-9281 GCA_031418675.1 Pseudomonadota bacterium | reverse complement strand
CCGAGAGCGTCTGGTAGCGCACAAAATTATCGGCCTCGTCCATCAGGCCCGTGGTCAACAACACCAGCGACAGATCGTGCTTCGGATCGATCCAGAACAAAGTGGTGCCGCGCCCGATGCCACCAAAAGTGCGCGGTGAATTCAGCGCGCCAAATGGTCCCGGTGTAGGCGTCTCGCCACGGCCCCAGAAACCGAGACCAAGATAAGCCGGACACTCCAGCCACTGACGTCCGGCAAACAGCCATTTAAAGATCTGGTTCGGCATGCTGCCGGTGTGATTGCGCGCGAGCAGCTCGACCATGGCTGGCGAAAGAATGCGCTGCCCCGCCAATTCACCACCCCGGCGCAGCATCTCGACCAGGCGGAACATGTCCGACATGGTTGAGAAAGCGCCACCGCCCGGCACAACGGCGTGGGGCGTCGTGGCGTAACCCGTGATGCGCGCAATATGGGTGGCGGCGATATTGGCGGCGTGCTGGTGATCAGGCGACAGCAGATAAGGTGCCGCTTGCAGTGGACAACGACGTGCCATCAGGTCATCGCGCGGACCAAACGCCGTATCGCGCATGGCCAGCGGTGACAACAGGTGGTCGTGCATGAGCTCATTGAAGCTGCGGCCGGTGGCGCGCTGCATGAACAGGCCGAGCACCGAATGGGCCACCAACACCGAATAGGCGACCTGCTCGCCGGGCCGGCAGGCTGCCGGCCGATCGAAGGTCCAGGCCGCGTAGTGTTCGAGATTGGCGATCACTTCCGCCGGCACACCGGGTGTGTCCATCGGCAAGCCGCCGCTTTGGGTCAACAGGTGAAAAACATTGATCGCCTGCTTATCCACGCGTCCAAATTCAGGAATGACTTCGGCGATTGGCGTGGTGAGTTGAAAGACCCCGTCTTCAATGAGCTTCAAGGTGACGGTTGCGGTCAGTGCTTTACTCAGTGAGAGCAAATGAAACACCGAGTCCGGTTCCAGCGGCATGCCAGCATCACGATCGGCATAACCCTCGCAGAGATCGATAAGCACCTGCCCGTGACGGGCAACGCGCAAGGCGACACCGTTGCAGCGTCCGTGCTTGATGTCGGATTCGACGCGGCGCGTCACGCGCGCAAGTCGCGCGAGATCGAAGCCCTGCCGGTCGGCATCAGTGGCAATCATGGTCGCTCCCCTTTTCGCTCATTCGTGTTCATCCTAGCCGAGACCGCAGCTCGCGTCCTTGCAGGTGCGAATTTATTCGCACATTCAACGCTATATCGGCGCGCTTTTTCCGCTAAGTGTCCGATTAAAATCGGACCTACAGTGGAGCGCCCCTGTAGGTGCGAATTTATTCGCACATTGAACGCACAGCCGATGGCTCGCAGCATATCCACCGCGAAACCCAGCGTGCTTGGCGCTCGTTGCTAGCCACCGTACACTGCCGCTGACCGGCGCTATCCACCGCCCTTACCTCAACCCTGCTTTCCCAGGAGACAACATCATGGGTATGAATCCCGCCAAGAACGCCGTCGACATCGGCATGGTCGTTGGTGACATCAAAGCCAGCCTCGCTTTTTACGAAGGGGTGCTGGGGCTGAAGAAGGTGCAGGAAATGCCGGTATGGTTCGGGACTATGCATCGCATGGCTTTTGGCGACAGTTTTATCAAACTGGTCGATCCAAAAAGCGTTCCCCCCGTCGGTACACTCGGTCTCGAACATAGCCTGGGCTTTCGTTACCTGACCTTTCCCGTCACCAATATCGACGAAGTCTGCGAGGCCTGCAAAAAAGCCGGCGTAAAATTCGACATCGAAAAAAATGAATTCATGCCGGGCGTGACCATCGCCATGGTGCGCGACCCCGACGGCAATGTAGTGGAATTTGTGCAGCGCGCCTGAGGGGCGCGGGTCATGGGTGACTTCTATCTCGCACGCGCCTTGCATGTGCTGGGCGTCGTGTTGTGGATAGGTGGCGTCGCCTTCGTGACATTAATCCTGTTGCCAGCGCTGCGCCGCACGGTGGCGATGGAAGACAGGATCGCACTATTCGATCGCATCGAGGGTGGCTTCGCCATACAGGCTCGTGTTACCACGCTGGTGACCGGACTGTCGGGTCTGTGGCTGGTGCATCGCTTGAACGCCTGGTCGCGCTTCACCGATGGCCAGTACTGGTGGATGCACGCCATGGTTGCGGTCTGGGTGCTGTTCACCCTCATGCTGTTCGTGTTTGAACCGTGGTTCCTGCACCGCTGGTTCCACACCCGTGCCGCCCGCGATCCGGCCGGCACCTTCAAGCTGATCGAGCGTCTGCACGGTGTTCTGCTGGTGATTAGCCTGGTGACTGTACTGGGCGCGGCTGCCGGCAGCCATGGATGGCGCTGGTAAGGCCGCCACGGCTGTAGACCGGCCTGCCGACATTTGCGCCCAAACCCTGCATCGGGGGACAATCGCTCATCACGTCGTCATCCGAGAGGCACAGCCCATGAGCGCAGTATCCCCCATTCAACCCGCCATCTCAGGCTATAAAACCGATGCCATCCAATGGCAGCGTGTGCTGGGCTCGCCAAAATTCGATTATCCGATCGACTACTGGGTGGCAATCCTCGGCACCCAGCAGGAACTTGGCCGCATCGACTTTCTGAGCAAATGGGAACCGAATGCCTACTGCCATTACCATCGCCACCTCGGCGCCATGTCGGTGTTGGTGTTGGAAGGCGAGCATCACGTCATTGAAACCAACGGCCACGAAACCGTGCACAAGATCCGGCAGCCCGGCTTTTTCGCCCGCACTCACAGTGGCGACCTGCACATGGAACACGGTGGGCCGCAGGGCGCTGTGGTGCTGTTCAGCTGTCAGGCCGAAGAAGGTGGCAAACTTTTTGAAGTGCTGGATAAGCACGGCAAGGTGATGGTCACCGCCACCATTCAGAGCTTCCTCGACGCACAAAAGCCCAAAGGCTAAGCAGCCTATTGCGGTTAGCCACGCGTGGAACTGCGTGGCTCACCCTGCCCACACGCGCTTATTGGGCCTTGCCCGAGCGCATGGAAAGAATATTGGGCGGCGCGTTGAAGGTATCGGTACGCGCCGCTTGCCAAAACACCTTGAACACCGGCGACTCAGGGATTGATGTCAATAACTCGCCTGGTTTTAACCAGCTGTGCAGCGCCGCCAGTGAACGCACCTCGGTTGACGACACCCGTCGAATCACATGTTCCGGCCCCAGTTCCCGCGGATGGCTGAGGCCGGCGGCCGCCAGTAATTCTTTCAGGGCCAATAAGGTGCTCTGGTGATACTGAAATACCCGCTCTGATTTATCGCCGACCACGAGCGCGCGCATACGCTTCGGGTCCTGGGTCGCGACGCCGGTGGGACACTGTCCCGTATGACAGGTCTGGGACTGCAGACAACCGATCGCGAACATGAAGCCGCGCGCGGAGTTGCACCAGTCGGCGCCCATGGCAATGGTGCGTGCGGCGTCAAACGCGGTGATGACTTTGCCCGAGGCGCCGATGCGAATGCGTTCGCGCAGATTGATGCCGACCAGCGTGTTGTGCACCAGCATCAAGGCCTCACGCAGTGGTGCACCCATGTGGTCGGAAAATTCCAGGGGCGCCGCGCCGGTGCCCCCTTCACCACCATCGACGACAATAAAGTCGGGCACGATGCCGGTCTCCAACATGGCCTTGGCCATGCCGAACCACTCCCACGGGTGACCGACGGCGAACTTGATGCCAACCGGTTTGCCACCGGCGCGGTTACGCAAGGTCTGCACGAAGCCCATGAGTTCCAGCGGCGTCGAAAATGCTGAATGCCGCGCCGGTGACACACAATCAACACCCACCGGCACGCCGCGGGCGGCGGCAATTTCTTGTGTCACCTTGGGCCCCGGCAAGACGCCACCATGACCCGGCTTGGCGCCCTGGGAGAGTTTGATTTCGATCATCTTGACCTGATCAAGGGCGGCGTTGTCGGCAAATTTCTGATCATCAAAACGACCGTCCGCGTCGCGACAACCGAAATAGCCACTGCCGATCTCCCACACCAGATCACCACCGCGCTGGCGGTGATAGTGGGAAATCGAACCTTCGCCGGTGTCATGGTAAAAACCACCGCGCCGCGCACCTTCATTCAAGGCCAGAATGGCATTGGCCGACAACGCGCCGAAACTCATGGCCGAGACATTGAACACACTCGCGGAGTAAGGTTTGGCGCAGTTTCCATCCCCCACTTGAATACGAAAATCGTGGCTGTCGATCGCCGTCGGCGCGATTGAATGATTCATCCACTCGTAATGCGCCTCGTAGACATCGAGCTGCGTGCCAAACGGACGTTTATCGATGGCGCCTTTTGCCCGTTGATAGACGATCGAACGTTGCGCGCGCGAAAACGGCAATTCGTCGCGATCGGCTTCGATAAAGTATTGGCGGATTTCAGGGCGGATGTACTCGAAAAAAAACCGGAAATGGGCGAGCACCGGATAGTTGCGGCGGATGGCCTGGCGCTGCTGCTGGTAATCCGCCAAACCGAGCAGGGACAAGGCGGCAAACAGCAGCGCGGGCAACAACAAACCGGGCAGGAATAATGACAGTGCCAGACACACCACCGTCAAAACAATGCACAAAGCCCACGCCCAATAACGTTGGGGAAGTTGTGCCTCGATCGCGCTCAACATCGCCGCAGCCTCGCTAAGTCGTAGCCCGATACTAGCAGCCTGTCGGACTCAGGCATCACCTAAAGCAAGTTTCAGATTGGTCATTTCTTCGCGCAGCGCCCGCACCGTCTCTTCCAAGGCCGTGACTCGTTCGGCGAGGCTTTCACCTCGCGGCCCATAGGGCACGGCGGCGGGCGCCGCCACCGACTCGACGTGGCCGCTGAACAAATGCACGTAGCGCGACTCACGCGCACCCGGTGCACGGGGCAGACGTGCGATAAACGGGCCGTCGTTACGGGTCAGCAGTGCCTCGAGCGCGGCCTCGACGGCCTGTGCATCGGCAAATTCACACAGCCGTTGGGTATGGGCACGCAACTCACCCGGCGTCTGCGCACCTCGCAACAGCAATACACAGACGATGCCGAGTTCCTGGGTGGTGAATTTGAGTCCACCAAACTCCGTGTTACAAAAGCGCTGCTTGTACTTGGTCACGCGACCACCGTAACCACCGCGGTCGCTGACCAGGTGGGCTTTGACCAGAGCGTCCAGCGTTTCCTGCACGACGCTGAGCGACAGCTCCAGAATCGGCTCGCGATTGGTTTTCTGATTGCACGCCGCGAGCAAGGCGTTCAGCGACAGCGGATATTGATCCGGCGTGGTGATTTCCTTTTCGATAAGCGCACCGATGACCCGCGCCTCAAGCGCGGTCAGTTCGTGACTCACGCGCCAAGCCCAGCGACAGCAAACGTCGGTTCTCGTTTTTCCATGCTGGCCGTGACCGCCTCAATCTGCTCGGGCGAGCCCAACAGCGTGCGCTGCAAGCTCTCTTCAAGGGCCAGACCCGTTGCCGCGTCGGCAAACCAGGCTTCGTTCAGCAGGCGCTTGGCGGCGCGCACGGCGGCGGGTGCGCGGCCGGCAATGCTGCGCGCCATGTCCATGGCTGCGGCCAGGGGATCGGCGCTGATGCGCGTCACCAGACCCAGTAACAAAGCTTCTTCGGCCTCGACAATGCGGCCGGTCAAGGTCAGCTCTTTGGCAATATCCGGGCGCACCAGTCCCGGTAGCGTCTGGGTGAGCCCCATGTCCGGGATCAGACCGTACTTGATTTCCATCACCGACAGACGGGTATCGGGTGCGGCAATCCGCAGGTCGGCGCCCAGGGCAATCTGACAGCCACCACCAAAGGCTGCCCCGTGCAGCGCCGCGATCACTGGCACTGCCGCATTTTTCCAGGCCATCGCCGCGCGTTGCGCATAATTGTCCGGGCGTCCATCGCGGGCCAGCAGCCGCTCGATCACCGTGTGCCCTTGTGCCGGCCCCTTGAGCATCTGCGCCATGATGGAAAAATCGAGACCCGCACAGAAGCTGGGACCGTTGCCCGATAACACTGCGACGCGCACCGCCGGATTGTCCGTCAAGCCGGCGGCGGCCGCGTTGATGGCGTCGAACATCTCCAAGGTCAGGGAATTGTGTTTGTCGGGCCGATTAAAACGGATGTCAGCGATGCCGGCGGCGATGGTGACGGTAACGAGGTCGCTCATGGTCTGCTGCTCCAGAGGTTCAATGGGATGAGATGAGTCGCGAGCGCATGAGGTCGATGCGATCGTTACCGAAATACATGTCGTCACCGTCCAGAAACAGCGTGGGCGAGCCGTAGCCACCCCGTGCCACCACTTCTTCGGTGGCCTGGCGCAAACGGTCTTTGCATGACGCACTGGCGATACCATCAAAAAAGCGCTGCTGGTCCATGCCAACCTCCGCAACGATGGCGGCCAGTTCATGGTCCTGAGAAATATCGGCGCAGTCGCTCCAGTAGCGTTTGAACACAGCGCGCACGTAGGGCACCAGGCAGCCTTCATCCAGGGCCACATACGCACCGCGCATCGCCTTCACACTATTGACCGGAAATACCGGCGGCGGAAATGTTATCCGCAAGCCCACCAGTCGCGTCCAGTCGGCGAGATCCTTACGCATGTAAGCCGCTTTCAGCGGTACCGGGGTTTCGCGCGACTGATAGACGCTGGGGTTGACCGTGTTAAAAATGCCGCCGACCAGGATCGGGCGCCACACAATCTCGACATCCAGCCCCGCCATGCGGGTTTGCAGATATTCAAACGCGAGATAGGTCCAGGGACTGGAACAATCAAAAAAACACTCGACACGATGACCCATCACCTGCACCCCCCTGTCGTTCAATTCACTCGCCACCCTCACGGCAGCTCGCATACCACCCGTCCCATGACCTGCCGTCCGGCAATCACATCAAAGCCGGTCAACAATTCTTCGAAGCCCAGCCGCACATGCACATGGGGCATGAGACGACCACTCGCGGCCCATTGTTCGAGCGCGGCCTGCACTTCACGACCACCTTGCGGATATACACGGCCGTATTCGCCGGCGCGAACACCGATCACCGCGTACTGTTTCAGCAATGCGTGGTTGACCTTCACACTCGGAATGCGTCCGCTGGCAAAACCGATCACCAGCATGCGCCCGAAGGGTGCGATGCAGTGCAGGGATTCGTCGAACACGTCGCCGCCGATCGGGTCATAAACCACATCAACCCCGCGCCCATCGGTCAGCGCTTTCACCTGTTCGCGAAAGCCACCATCGGCATAATCGAGCACCGCGTGTGCACCCTTGGCACGGGCCAAGGCGAGCTTGGCTTCGCCCTTGGCCATGGCGATAACCCGCGCGCCCAGCGCAACTGCGAGTTCGACGGCGGCCAGGCCAACACCGCCGGCCGCGCCATGCACCAGCACGGTTTCGTTCGGCCGCAGGCCGCCGCGAGTCACCAGCCCGACATAGGCGGTCTTGTAGGCGATGATGAAGGCCGCACCACGGGCGTAATCAAAAGCCGCCGGCAGATGCATGCAATTGTCAGCCGCCACCACCAGGCGCTCCGCAGCGGCACCAAAGCGCATGGAGCCCATGAGCTTGTCACCGGGCGCAAAAGTCGTGACGTCCGTGCCCACCGCCAACACCTCGCCGGCAAACTCGGCGCAGGGCGCAAACGGCAAGGGTGGTTTTAATTGATAGAGGCCCTGCACCATCAGCATGTCGGGAAACCCGACAGCAAATGCACGGTTACGGACCAGGATTTCGCCGGCATCAGGCGCTTTTGCGGGAGCCGGAGCAATCTCAAGATCGTGATAATCTCCGAAGGCATGGCAGCGCCACGCGCGGTCGGTCGAGACGGTCTCGCCCATGCGTCAGCTATCCCCTTGAACGGCGAACATCATAATCGGAATACCCATGATCACGTTATCCAAACAAGCGGCTGAACTGGCCGTCACACTCAAGGCCCGCAAAGAAACCATCGGCGTCGCGGAGTCCTCCACGGGCGGCCTGATCTCTGCCAACCTGTTGGCCGTACCTGGTGCGTCAGCCTACTTTCTCGGCGGCACCATCATCTATACCTTGCGCGCTCGTCGTGAGCTGCTGGGCATCGACAAGGTCACCCTTGATCGCCAGGAACCCTTGACCGAAGCCTATGTCTCGCTGTGCGCACAAACCATACGTACGCGCCTGGCAGCGACCTGGGGCATCGCCGAGCTGGGCGCCACCGGCCCGGCCGGCACCTCCTATGGCCATCCGCCCGGCATCTGTGTCCTGGCGGTGGTCGGTCCCATAACGCTGACCAGACGTATCGAAACCGGCAGTCCCGATCGCGAAGGCAATATGCAGACTTTTACTCGCACCGCCTTGGAATTACTCCAGGAAGCGCTGGAACAATGCGCGTGAATGGGCAGCGCTGATGGAAGCATCGTTCTGGCAGGCGCGCTGGGCCGCTCAGCAAATCGGCTTTCACGAAGCCGATACCCACCCCCTGTTAAAAGCCTATGGCGCGCGCCTCGGTGACGGTGCGCCGGTTTTTGTGCCTTTATGTGGCAAGTCCAATGACATGCCTTGGCTGCACGGTCAGGGTCACAATGTGATCGGCGTCGAACTCGCCACGATCGCGGTGCGCGCATTTTTTGACGAACAAGGTCTGAGCGCCACGCACACAGCAGTGCGCCCTTTTGAGGTCTTCAGCAGCCCCGGCTATCGGCTGCTGTGTGGAGATTTTTTTGCCCTGACCGCAACGCACCTGGGCCCATTCGCTGCGGTTTACGATCGGGCCGCCTTGATCGCACTGCCACCTGAGATGCGCCACGACTATGCGCGCAAGATGAGTGAGCTGTGCGTCAGCGGCACAACAATGCTGCTCATCAGCGTGACCTACGACGTGACCGTCATCACCCCACCACCGTTTGTGGTGACGGCCGACGAGGTCACCGCCCTCTACGGGCAAAACTGGACTATCGAAGCACTCGCTACCCGCGCGGCAGACGTGAAGGGACAGCCCGGCACGGAACAGGCCTTCCTGCTACTCAGACGCTAAGTCTTCTGTAGGTGCGAATTTATTCGCACATTGAGTCGTAGCCGCGCAGAGTGCGAATGAATTTGCACCCACAGGGAGATGGAATCCCAGTGGCGATGATCACCGAGGTTATTGACCATCCAGGCGCGCAGCGGATTGGCCACGATGTAACACGCCTGCGTCGGGCGCCAGCCCGTCTGTAGGTGCGAATTTATTCGCACATTGAGTCGTAGCCGCGCAGAGTGCGAATAAATTCGCACCTACAACCGGATTGCATTCCAATGGGGATGGTCACTG
>JANOXY010000676.1:0-7341 GCA_031418675.1 Pseudomonadota bacterium | reverse complement strand
AGCCTGTGCCTCTGCACTGCAGGCCGACCACAACGCCACCCCATCGGCGCCGGGCAGCACTAACGGCATAGCCCGTCCACCACCACCTGCCGCGTCTTTGATCAGGACTGCAGTCTGCTTTGCCTTGCTGGCAGTAAACTCGGCGAGTGCGGCAGGTGACTCCAAGGCCTGTGACGCAGCCAAAGTTGGCACATCACACTGCCGTGCCAAGTTGTGAGCCGCAAGCTTGTTACCGAACAAGGCCAGCTGTGCGGGCGTTGGGCCGACGAAGGTCAGACCCGCCGCTTCGCAAGCGGCGCCAAAATGGGCCTGCTCGGCTAAAAATCCATAGCCCGGATGCACACCCCAGCAGCCGTGGGTGATAGCAGCAGTCACGATAGTATCGGCATCAAGATAGGCCGCCGCGCCGCGTCCAGGCAGATGCACGGCGGCGTCTGCGCGACTCACGTGCAAACTGTTGGCATCATCATCGCCATACAAGGCGATGGTGGAAAAGCCCTGCTCTGCCGCGGTACGCATGATGCGCAGTGCAACTTCACCACGATTGACAATGAGGAGTCGGCGGGTCGACATGTTGGTGCTCGTGTTAGACGGATGGGCCGAAGTATAACCGTCCATCGGGAATGACTACCCCGCCCGATCAAGTGTGTCGGTGCGCCATGCCGTCGGGCCATTGACTCCCCCGAGCGCGCTCGGCACAGTGCGCGCCGCACTCTTTATCCCACTGCATTCCTTGCTGCCATGATCAAAGCGCTATTTCTGCTGCTCGCTTCCTTCAAGTTCAGCAAAGTACTCATCACCTCGGGCACGATGCTGCTCTCGGTTGCGACCTACGCCATGTTCTTTGGCTGGCGCTATGCCGTAGGTTTTGTACTGCTCATTTTTGTGCATGAAATGGGGCATTACATCGCAGCGCGGCAGCGTGGCCTCAAGGTAGGTGCCCCGACCTTTATTCCGTTTATGGGTGCTTGGATCGAAATGAAAGACCTACCCCACGATGCCGAGACCGAAGCTTATGTGGGCCTGGGCGGCCCGTTACTGGGCACGCTCGGTGCTTTTGCCTGTTATGCCTTCGCGCGCTGGCAGCACAGCGATTTGATGCTGGCGCTGGCCTATGCGGGATTCATGATCAACCTGTTTAACATGCTGCCGCTGTCACCACTGGATGGTGGCCGCATCACAGGCGTGATCTCGCCAAAGATCTGGTGGGTGGGTGCACCCTTGCTGATGGCGCTGTATTGGTGGCGGCCAAATCCGCTGTTGATCGTGGTTGCGCTACTGGCCTTGCCACAATTGCTCGATAGTCTGCGCGCTGACGGTGGGCGACCGCCCGGCTACTACGAGATTCCCAGCGCCACCCGCGTGAACTATGCCTTCTGGTATCTCGGCTTGCTGGGCATCCTGGCCTTCCTGACGTTTGAGCTGCACAGCATGCTGAAACCGGTATGAGTTACTCGACAAGGTGTTTGGCGACATGACCCTGCGTTTCGCAGACAGATAGATCACCGCCGTAGCGACCATCGGGATCATGGCGCGTCTGCGCAGAATCTTCGCACCCAAAAGCTGATCGCAGAGATCTCATCTTCGTAGGTCCGAATTTATTCGGACACCGATGACCCTAGTGCCTGAGTCTGGGTCTGAGATACGCGCAATGTCCGAATAAATTCGGACCTACAAAACCGTAACAAGAATGGGTGCTCAGGCGGTTGGCCGCAGGCGGGCGTAGACGAACGTCACGAGGCTGACGCCGGCCAGGACCACCGCCCCAGTTGTCACCCCCGCCAGTGCATCGAACAGCAGCGGCAACAGCCAATGCATCGCCGACCCCACAACCGGCAGGTGCGCGCCCCAGGCGGCCAGTTGATGGCCAAGATGCGCGATCCAGGGCAGGCCATGCACAACAATGCTGCCACCGACCAGGAACATCGCCGCGGTGCCCGCCACTGACAAAAATTTCATCAGGACCGGCGCCGCCGCCAGCAGCGCGCGCCCCACCAGACGCGCCCCAGATGCGCGCTTATGCAACAGATAAAGTCCCGCGTCATCCAGCTTGACGATCGCTGCAACGAAACCATACACGCCCACGGTCATGAGCACCGCTATCGCTGACAACACTCCCACCCGCTGCAACATCGGCGCGCCGGCCACCGTGCCCAGGGCGATAACAATGATTTCTGCCGACAGCACGAAGTCTGTGCGCACGGCACCCACAATCTTGTCGCGCTCAAAAGCCACCATATCGACGTGCGGGTCGGCCACAGCCGCCAACAGCTGCGCCTCTTCGGCAGCATCTTCGCTCGCGCTATGCAGGAAGCGATGAGCCAGCTTTTCAAAACCTTCGTAACAAAGAAAGGCACCGCCGATCATCAGCAACGGTGTCACCGCCCACGGCGCCAGGGCACTGATGGCGAGTGCCGCCGGTACCAGAATGGTCTTGTTGCGCATCGAGACCTTGGCCACCGCCCACACCACCGGTAGCTCGCGCGCTGCAGCGATACCTGCAACCTGCTGCGCATTCAAGGCGAGATCATCACCTAACACGCCGGCGGCTTTTTTGGCCGCCAGCTGGGTCATGACGGTGACATCGTCGAGCACGGTCGTGATGTCGTCGAGCAAAGCTAACAGACTGCCAGCGGGCACGGAGATTTCCTGAAGGTTGGGAGGTGGTCTATTCGGCGGGGTTTCGCTGCGCAGGTCAAGCCTGAAGGCGAGCGGTGGCTTCTGCTCGAAACACGTGCAGGGCTCAGCCGCCGCCCAGGCGGTAGATCGCGGTGTGCCGTACCCGCATTAGCGGGGCTGCAGCTTCGATATAAACATCGATGTCTGCATAGTCGTGGCCCTTACGCTGGGACAGCGCCACAACCTCGCCACGAATGACGATCGGCTCACCGGGCTTGGCCACGCCAAGGTGTATCACCTCGCTCGCGGTATGCACCCAAGCGCCCACCGCAACACTGCGGTCTACCAGGATATTCGCCTGACGCAGCAGCCAGGCGGGATGAAGGATATCGCGATAACAGCCCAGATCTTCGCCGGCGGCGGCTACAAAGGCAGCCGCGTCAGCCGCGTTTTGCGTGACTTCGAGCGTGCCCAGCACGGACTCCGCCCTCAGCGCCTCAGGCGTTGCGGGACGGCGCGCTATCGACAAGGCAGCACGCGCAGGCAAGGCCGGCATCGGCGAAGGCACTGCGGGCAAATGCGCACTGCCCACCGCACAGACTTCCTCCACCTGATTGAGCACTTCGAGATCGAAGGCAATGGTGTCGCGCGCGACGGCGCTGACGCGCGCAGCGACCTGCAGAGTTTGTCCTGCATATATCGGGCGACGCAGGCGCACGCTGCTGCTGCCGCACGTCAGGAACTCGATGCCAAAGGCCGCCACCACGGGATGCAGCAGGTAACCATAAGTCGTGACCCCGGGCACCAGACCACCACCAAAACCATAGCGCTGGGCGACGCTGTCTTCGTGAATGGGATTGCCGCTGTCAACAGCATCGTTATGCGCGACCACCTGCCACAGGGGGAGGCGATCGCCTACGGCGTAATGGGCAAAATCCGCTGCTTGTTCGCTGCTCACCGATCGTTCCCCATGCAATGCTTGTCGCCCCTAAGCGCCGGGCCGCGCGATGACCATTCTACGCGGCGCCGTGGCGCAAGACGAAAACGCAGGATACCTTGCCCGACCTTGAAGCGCGCCTCAGTGGTGGTCGTTAAGGGTGTTTTGCACCTCGACCAGGGCCAACGGTGTCGTCAGCCCCCTGAGATCCGATGGGGTTTCGATGAAGTACTCAGCGCCGGCCCGCTCGAGTGCGGCGCGATGGCTGGCACCTGGTATACAACCAGCGATCACGATGTGGGTTGCAAGGCTTGTGGCATCGGCTTTGATGTGGCGGCACACCGCCACGCAATCGATGCCAGGCATCGAGCCATTCAAAATAATCAGCGCCGGTCGCAGTGTGGCAAGCAGAAAGCCAGCCGCGAAGCCATCAGTAACGCTCACTGCCTCAATGCCATAACGTGCGAAAAAATCACCGAACAGACGATAGCGTTGCGAGTCATTGTCCACCACCAGCGCACGCCGGGCCGCGGGCGGCGCTGGCGTGGCCAGCAGCATGCCCCGTTGGCGCGCAAAACGCTCAACTTCGTAACGCACAAAACGACGATGGCCACCGGGGGTCAGGCGCTTGGCAAACAGGCCCTTGGCAGCCCACGCGCGGACGGTGACCGGCGCCACCCCCAGCAGGTTTGCGACCTCAGCCGGTGTCAGAAGAGATTCGTTGTGCTTGTTCATTGCCCTCACCTCGCGGCTAGAGCAAAGCTAGCGGTTGAGGCGCTGAATTCTTGAGCTACCAGCACAAAGTTCGCGGTCCGTCGTCAACCCACACCGTGATCACCACCCATCAGTGCCCTGCCAGGATGGTATGCAAGGCTTGCAACAGGTTTGTCGTTGTCGGCCAGTCCATGCAGGCGTCGGTGATCGACACGCCATAGCGCAGCGTGCCCACACCGGGTTTGAAGGCCTGGTTGCCGGCGCCGATATGGCTCTCGATCATAAGGCCAATCACTCCGCCCTCGCCGCTGGCGCGACGTGCGACAACTTCGCGGGCGACCTGCGCCTGGCGCGCGGGATCCTTAGCGGAGTTACCGTGACTGCAATCGATCATGATCGCGCGGGGTAAGCCCAGGCCGGCCAAGCGAGCATCACTTGCCGCCACCACTTCGGCTGCGTAATTTGGCTCGGCACCACCACGCAATATCAGATGCCCCGCAGCATTTCCTCGGGTGCGGATCACCGCGGTGCGACCATCGCTGTCGATGCCAAGAAAATGATGGGGACTACGCGCCGCGAGGATGGCATTGACGGCGACTTCAATGCTGCCATCGGTGCCATTCTTGAATCCACAGGGTGCCGACAAACCACTGGCCATTTCACGATGCGTCTGGGACTCGGTGGTGCGCGCGCCGATCGCATACCAGCTGATCAAATCCCCCAGATATTGGGGCACCACGGGGTCCAGGGCTTCGGTGGCGGCGGGCAGGCCCATCTGCGCCAGCTCCAGCAAAAAACCGCGCGCGGCGCGCAAGCCATGTTCGATATCAAAACTGTCATCGAGATGAGGGTCGTTGATAAAGCCCTTCCAGCCGGTGGTGGTGCGCGGTTTTTCGAAATACACGCGCATGACGATGAGCAGCGTATCGGCGACTTCTTCCGCGACTATCTTCAACTTCTGTGCATAGTCCATCGCCGCCGCGGGATCGTGAATCGAGCACGGACCCACCATGACCATCAGGCGATGGTCCCGGCGATCGAGGATGCGTTCGAGGGCATGGCGACCTTTCAGGACGGTCTGTTCCGCCTTCTCGGTCAACGGGACACGGCGCTTGATTTCGTCCGGGTTGAGCAGGACGTCCTGGGCGGCGACATTGACGTTGTAAATCAGTTTTTCATCCATGATCGATGGCCGGTGCGGGCGGTTGGTTCTTGAAGAACTGGGGATTCTACGTAATCCGGCGGTCCGGGCATAGCCTGCTCATCTCATTTTCGAGTAAGCCGTCGGTGTCAGAATCAGATTGGTGATGTGGGTCGTCAGCGGACCGTCCTTTTCGGTCTCCGCGCGCGTCGCCAGCCAGTCGGGGTGCGTTGCGAAAGCATTCCACTTCTGCTCGCGCTCCGCCAGATTGTCCCATTCCAGGATGTAGTACAGATCGTTGTTGCTGTCGCCGATGACGGTGGTCCAGAAGCCGACCTGACGAATGCCAAAACGCTCCCAGAGCTTCAACGTGTGATTCGAGAATCTCGCATTGAGTGCAGGTAGCTTGCCGGGGAATGCGTGATAGATGCGCAGTTCGTAAATCATGCTTTCATGTCCTTTTTCTGTTGAGATTCTGACTTGTCACTTTCAGTATCGCTTGATGAGGGTCAGGCTTTCACCCTCCCGGCGCATTTCCAGCTTGCCCAGAAAACTCATGCCCAGCAGGACGACGGGCAACGCGCCGCTCTCATGCACCATGCCGTCGATGTCCCGCAACGTGATGTCTCCCAAAGTAACTTCTCCCAGCTTCACTCTGTAGATTGGCGTGACACCGTTGGCGGTTTGCGAGTAGCCACGTGCGCCCGCGAGATAGTTGACGCCGGCGCGGCGCGCTTCGTCGACGTTCATCGAGACCATCGTGGCACCGGTATCGACGAGAAACCGGACGGACGAGCCGTTAATGCTACCGGAGGACACAAAATGTCCGTTCCTGTCAGGCGTCAGGACCACCGTGGCGCGTTCGCTCGGGACCGAAAGTGCGCTGTATACACCCTCGCCGATGTGCAATCGTTGACGCTTGCCATTGATCGAAATGACGGCTTGTTCGCTGGTCGCGCTGATTAGCGTAACACCGGCGTAAGTCTCCCCGGCCCGCAGGGTGCGCGGCTTACCCTTGTCCACGACCAGCGTGGCTTTGCCCGAAAACAGGGCCACGACACTGATATCGATCGCCCACGCCGGCGCGCACAGGGCTAAAAGCCCGATCAAAACTCGCGTAATATTTGCGGCGTTGAACCGCATGAGAATCCTCTGTTGATGAAGCCGGTCGCCATATTTCGTCACTCGCCCACGGAAGGGCCGGGCTATTTTGCCATGTATCTCGATTCCCGCGACTTACCTTGGCAGATGGTGAAACTCGACCAGGGCGATCCCGTTCCAGCGCGCATCGAAGATTTCAGTGGGCTGGTCTTCATGGGCGGGCCGATGAGCGTCAACGACGATTTGCCCTGGATCGCGCCGGTGCTTGGGTTGATTCGCGCGGCGGTGGCTGCGGATGTTCCCGTCCTTGGACATTGTCTCGGCGGGCAGTTGATGTCCAAGGCGCTGGGTGGCACCGTTGCGCGAAACCAGATCAAGGAAATTGGCTGGGGAGAAATCGAAGTGGCCGATAATCCTGAGGCGCGCGCTTGGTTCGGGCGCGATGTGACGCGCTTCGAATCCTTTCACTGGCACGGCGAAACCTTCACGATTCCGCCCGGTGCAGTGCGCATCATGGGCAATCGGAATTGCGAAAATCAGGGTTTCGTCGCAGGCAAGAACCTCGGCATGCAGTGCCACGTGGAAATGACCGAACAGCTCATCGATTCCTGGTGCGAATCGGGTGCGGAAGAGATCGCCGGGAGCAAGGGCATTTCTGCCGTGCAATCGCCCGAGCAGATGAAGAGCGGGATGCAGGAGAAAATTGTCGCGATGCGCCGCGTTGCCGACCGCCTTTACGACCGCTGGGTCAAGGGACTGAAGATGTGACGCGTGCACATCAGGGGCTAGAGGTTAGGGACTAGGGGCTAGGTTATCAAGAGCGCGTTAC
>JANOXY010000675.1:0-13071 GCA_031418675.1 Pseudomonadota bacterium | reverse complement strand
GTAATGTCGTCCGCAACAGGCTCGGCCTAAACGGTTCATGAGCGCATGATAGAACGGAATTCCCTAGATTTTTCTGACTTTTACGAAGCCGGAGTCACGCTGGCTCGGGTTTGATCTTGGTCTTACCTTTGGCTTTCGCTTTTGATTTGGGTTTGAGTTTGGCTTTTGATTTGGGTTTAGCTTTAGATTTCAGTTCAGGGGCTGCTGTGGCTTTGCCTTTTGGTGGGGCCGTCGCTTTGGACTTCATTGCGGCCTTGTTCGCATTTCGACGCAGTGGCCCGCCGCGTTTTGCGGGCGCACTGGCTAACAATTCCTGACAAGCCGCCAATCCCAGCGAGCTCGGCTCGACGTCCTTGGGCACACGTGCATTGCGCGAACCGTCGGTAACGTAAGGTCCGTAGCGACCATTGAGAACTTTGATGCCGACGTCATCGAAAATGCGAATTGTCTTTGCCGCGTCGGCCACCTTCTTCGCCTCGACTAGCTCCAACGCACGTTCGAGAGACACGGTGTAGGGATCGTCGTCCTTGCCCAACGGCACAAACTTATCTGAATATCGCACATAGGGACCAAATCGGCCGATGTTGGCGGTCAGGGTCAACCCTTCGGGTGTTAGCCCGAGTTCACGCGGGAGTTTTGTGAGTTCCATGGCCTCGTCGAGGGTAATGGAGTCCATCCGCTGACCGGATCTCAGCCCAAAAAACAGAGGTTTCTCCTCGTCTTCCGTCGAACCAATGATTACGTAAGGCCCGTAACGCCCCATCCGTACGGAAACCGGCTTGCCACTTTTTGAATCGATACCTAGTGCGCGAGCCTGATTCGCCTCCTGACGCGAGACGTTCTCTTCTTTGTCTTTTACCTTAGCCGCAAAAGGTTCCCAAAATTCTCGCAACAACGGTATCCAGTCGCGCTCACCGCGAGAAACAGCGTCGAGATCGTCCTCCAGACGCGCCGTAAATTCGTAGTCGACGTAGCTGGCGAAATGATTCGTCAGGAATGTATTGACGATACGTCCAATGTCCGTCGGCTGAAAACGCTTCTTCTCGAGATTGACGTACTCACGCTGGACCAAAGTGGAAATAATCGAAGCGTAGGTCGAGGGTCGACCGATCCCATATTCTTCAAGAGTTTTGACCAGGCTAGCCTCGGTGTATCGCGGCGGAGGCTCAGTGAAATGCTGCTCACTACGAATCTGCTCAAGCGTGATTTTCTGACCGACTTCTAGTGGAGGAAGAGTCCTGTCTTCAGGCTCGGCATCGTCCGAACCTTCCATGTAGACACTCATAAAACCCGGCTCAGTCACCGTCGACCCGTTAGCGCGAAACACTCCACTGGTGCCTGCCGCCAAGTCGGCAGCAACAGTATCGATAGTAGCGGGGATCATCTGGCAGGCAACGGCACGCTTCCAGATCAGGTCATAAAGTTTGAACTGCTCATCGCTGAGATGCGCTTTGATCTCAGTAGGCACGAGAAAACAGGACGTCGGACGAATTGCCTCGTGAGCCTCCTGCGCGTTCTTCGAACTAGTCTTAAAATTTCGGGCGGCACTGGGTATCTGATCTCGGCCAAACCGAGTACTTATGAACTGTCGAAGCTCGTCTAACGCTTCTTGCGCCAGATTCAGGGAATCGGTTCGCATGTAGGTGATAAGACCAACCGTACCAGACCCAACGTCGATACCCTCATACAGCTGCTGTGCGACGCGCATCGCTCGCTGCGCAGTGAAACCAAGTTTGCGCACAGCTTCCTGCTGAAGTGTCGACGTGATGAAGGGCGGTGCGGGGTTACGCTTGCGCTGTTTTTTCTCAACGTTTGACACCACCAACTGGCCGCCCGCATCGGATACCAAGCGGTTTCGTGCGGTTGTCGCCTCGGCTTCCGTTGTGATTGTGAACTGTCTAACTTTCTCGCCGTTAAGCTCGCTCAAACGGGCGAGAAACGGCGCTTTGCTAGCAAGCAAATCGGCCTCAATCGTCCAATATTCGCGCGCAATAAATTTCTCGATCTCGTCTTCGCGCTCGGCTATGAGGCGCAACGCAGGACTCTGCACGCGGCCGGCAGACAATCCTCTCTTGATTTTTTTCCAAAGCAACGGCGAAAGATTGAAACCAACCAAGTAGTCGAGCGCTCGGCGGGCCTGTTGCGCGTTAACCAGATCCATCGAAACTTTGCGCGGCGACTGTATGGCTTCCTTAATTGCCCGCTCGGTAATCTCATGAAACACCACACGGTAAACATCCTTACCTTCGAGCATTGCGCGCTCGCGCAACAGTTCGACTAAGTGCCATGAGATAGCTTCTCCTTCGCGATCGAGGTCAGTCGCGAGATATAGCACATCTGCTTTCTTCATCGCTTTTGCGATTGCATCGACGTACTTGGAATTGCGCTCGATGACTTCGTACTTCATACGGAAATCATGTTCGGTATCGACCGCCCCTTCCTTGGGAAGGAGATCACGCACGTGCCCGTAGGACGCCAGGACTTCGAAGTCTTTACCCAGGTACTTTTTTATGGTGCTGGCTTTGGCCGGCGACTCAACGATTACGAGATTAGTTGCCATACGGTGATGATTTTCGAGTTTGCGTGCAGAGCCGATGATGCGGTTCCGCATCCGGCAGACGTGCGGAGATTAATGCAGATTGCGATTCAGATCGTCCATCACCAGATCTTCCATCCACACAAATGCCTGTTCTTGGCCAGGTTGGTTGAACAAGACCATAAGGATGATCCATTTAACTTGGCCAATGTCGAGTTCGTCATTTTCCAATGCCAGAACACGATCGATCACGAGTTCTCGAGATGTTCCGTCCAGCACCCCGGCCTGTTCAAGGAAATACATGAAGCCGCGGCACTCGGTATCAAGTTTTTGTTCTTCGTCGGCAGTGTAGATCCGTGTCGACGTTGTGGCCGCCACGGGCAGCCCGTCGGCATCGGCCCGACTGATCGCTAGTTCCTGCAGCCAATCAAACGCTTTGGTAACTTGTGCTGCGTCAAATCCAGCCTCGCGCAATTCCGATTTGAGTCGATCGCGATCAGCTTCCAGCTCCAAATCGTCGTCGACGAAATGCTCGAAAAGGTAGATTAGGATATCGATTACTGTTTGCTTCATTGCCAACTGGTTCCGAGTTCGAACCTGCGAACGACCACACAACATGAAAATGCTTGAACGAGAGGTGAGTCGTATAAGCGGTAGTGCGCCTAGACGTTTTAGACGCCTGCCGGTCGGAAACTAACGAACACGCAGGTAGTTGCCGGTGCTTTGCACTTGGATGATACCCGCGAGTTCCAGCCTCAACAGCATGGATGAAACCTCCTGAACCGTCAATCTGCTACGCGAGACGATGTCGTCGGCCGTGAACAGATCCCAGCCGCAAGCTCGCAGGAACTGCGGGTCGGCATGCGCTGACGAGATGGCGGCATCAGCGGAAGGGAGCCCGTTGGTATTCAGTTCCACACGCGCTCGGAATTCTGGAATTTCATCGATGATGTCGGTTACGTCCTCAACGAGTTTCGCGCCTTGTTTAATCAGCGAATGAGGGCCTTTGCTCAATGGATTCAGAACGGACCCGGGCACTGCGAATACCTCACGACCTTGCTCCAACGCATGGAGTGCCGTGGAAAGAGATCCACTGCGTAGGGCCGCTTCGACTACCAACGTACCAGCAGTAAGTCCGCTGATGATGCGGTTTCGCCGTGGGAAATTGGCCGGCCAAGGTGCGACACCGAAGGGGAACTCGGAAACCAATGCGCCGCATTTCGCGATTTCTACAGCCAGGTTACGGTGCTGTCGCGGATAGATGTAATCTACTGAACACCCCAGAACTGCGATAGTTTTACCGGAGCTTGCCAGTGCACCTCGGTGCGCAGCGCCATCGATGCCGCGGGCTAAGCCACTTGTTACAACGACCCCTAAACCGGCCAAGGTTTGCGAGAAATTCCTGGCGATATCGGAACCGTTCGGCGTCGCGTGCCGACTTCCGACCACTGCGAGTTGGGGCTCGCACAGACATGTGGGGTCACCGTTCACGAAAAGTAGGAGGGGCGGTGCGGAAGTTGCGGCGAGCCGCGGAGGATAGCCCCGCTCAGGGTAGATGAGCAGGTGGTGATCGGGCGCTGCAAGCCACTCAAGCGCTCGATCCGCTGCATCCCATCCAGGCTCAATCGCGCGGGCGCGCAACCAGCGCAGCCCAGCTTCAGCGGCTACATGCAGTCCTTTTGAGTCGCTAAGCGAGGCAAATAGAAACTTAGGATTAAGGTAGGCGGCGGCATGGCACGCCAGAAAAGCGCGAAGCATCGCGATGTCCATTCCGTTGTCCATCCGCGCGGATCATAGCCGCGCTGCTCGATGCTTGCCTAGCGCCGTCGAGCGCGAAGAGCCTTAAGGGTTGCGCGCCGAATCCAGAACGTAGACTGGACGCTGGATATTCATGACTAATCCGTAGCTCACATTGTCGAATGTGCGGAAAATCATCAACTCGCCGGCACGTTCTTCGGGTAACCGCACCACGACTGGATTGCTGCCTTTAATGGGCGTACCGACGAAATCCCTTAGGGTTCGATCAATACCGCGCAAATCATTGATAATGCTGTGCCAAAGACGACCCGGACCGGTCGGGCCTTCACGCTCGAGGCGCAGGCGCTCCGCTTCTTGCTGTTGGTAAGCTACGTCACTTCCGATTGGGTCTCGAGCAAGAGCGCCGCGCTGGAAAATCGCCAGCACGTGGCCAGGTTCCAGACCTTCCTTGCTCCCGCGATTGACAACGACAACTTGATGCTGCGCGATCTGACTTATGCCACCCATGGCGGAAATAATTTTGGCGTCAATTGCTGTAGCGGGAGCATGGGGGATGAAGTCTGGATACTCTTCTTCGGTCTGGGCAAGAAGACGATCTCCTTTAACCACCTCTTTACTAGAGCGAATCACCTGTACGGTGGCCGGGTCACCGAACTTTTCGACCAAAGCATCGGCAACATGCTCAGCTTCATAGCCGAGCACCGCTTTCGTATCGGGGTCTCGGTAGACCCCCCCTTTCCGAAACACCGAGAATTTGGCCGTCGCCGGTTCGCCCATGTTTCGGACATAGACGCGAAACCCCGAACCGAAGGCCAAATGATCGTCCTGGGAGCCGACGATGTATGCGGCATTGTCCAGATCCGACTCAGAAACCACCCTTGGACGGGTCAGGAATTGATGAATGGCGTCGAGCGGGATGGCGTGAATGGCCTCGACATGGGACGACTCCCGCACCGAGGGTGATAGCTTCATATTTCGGTCGACGACCCGCAGGCGTGGCTTCCCGTCGACGTAGTCCAGGGTCAGGACGTCCCCGGGGTAGATCCAGTGCGGGTCAGCGATTTGGGGATTCGTGTGCCAAATCTCGGGCCATTGCCAGGGGTGGGTAAGAAAGCGACCGGAAATGTCCCACAGAGTGTCGCCTTTTTGCACTATATAGGTCTGAGGATGGTCGCTCCGAAGCTGAACTTCGTCGGCACCAGCCACGGCGCAGATCAATAGCGCAACAAGAAAAATGACAATTTTTCTCGACATGTCAATGCCTTTACGTGACGTCTTTAATGTAGTTTAGCAGAATTGAACCAAAAATAAATACTTCTCATTGTGCAACTACCTTGCCCCTGGTCTATGGATTCCTTTTGAATAATCAGTGCCTTACGTATATCCTGTTGCGCATTTGAAGTTTCTGGTACGAGCATGGCCCTGCGGCAGATCCTGCACCATCCCGATCCACGCCTGCGTTTCAAGGCGCGCCTTGTCAGTAGCTTTGACGCAACGCTTGCAACACTGATCGAGGACATGTTCGAGACCATGTACGCTGCTCCCGGTATCGGGCTCGCAGCGACCCAACTCGATGTCCAGCTGCGTGTTGTCGTGGTTGATGTGTCTCAGAACAAGAACGCCCCCCATTACTTCGTAAACCCTACTATCATCGCGAGCCGGGGCGACGAGGAAAGCGAAGAAGGTTGCTTGTCTGTGCCTGGCATCTTCGATTCCGTGCAGCGCGCGGAATGGATACGCATCTCAGCTCTCGATCGCAGTGGAATGCCGTTTGAGTTCGAGGCCGATGGCTTGCTGGCAGTGTGCATCCAGCACGAAATAGATCATCTGGATGGCAAGCTCTTTGTCGATTACCTGTCGCAACTAAAACAAACGCGGATTCGCAAAAAGCTCGAGAAAGAGCAGCGCTTGGCGTATTGAGTGTGGCCAATCGCCAAGCTATCGCACTCCATCACCAGCCGCGCGCATCCGAACACCGGCACAGCGGCGAGGCGCGCCTCAAGGGACGTGCGTGAGCGTCCGCCGTCTTAGGACTATCTTTGCTGGAACGCCGGAATTTGCGGTCCCTAGCCTGCGCGCCCTCCTAACACGGCAAGAACTGGAAGTTGTGGCTGTTTATACGCAGCCCGACCGACCGGCTGGGCGTGGGCAACACCTTCATGTCAGCCCGATCAAAACGTTGGCCCGGTCCGCGGGGCTCACGCTGGAACAACCGGAGAGCGTATCCAACGATAGCGCAGTCGCAAAGTTTCTGGCCTACAGTCCGGAGCTCCTGATCGTGGCTGCTTACGGTCTGATGCTGCCCACTGCGTTCATCGACCCACCTATAGTGGCGCTGAACGTTCATGCGTCGTTGCTACCTCGGTGGCGGGGCGCAGCGCCTATCCAACGTGCACTGATGGCGGGCGATGACCGCACCGGAATCTCTATCATGCGCGTCGTAAAGAAGCTCGACGCGGGGCCAGTGTGGTTGACGCGCGAATGCCCGATCGGCATCACCAGCACTGCCGGCAATTTGCATGATCAGCTAGCCGAACTGGGTGCAGAAGCGCTCGTGGCCGCGCTCGATCTGTACGCTGCAGGTGCCGTGACAGAAACGCAGCAGGACGAGAGCGCCGCAATCTATGCGGAGAAACTCCGCCCGCGCGATCGCGACATTGACTGGACACGTCCAGCAATCGAGATCGATAGGCAAGTACGAGCCCTTCGCCCCGTCCCAGCAGCGACAACGCGGTTTAGACAACTCGAAGTCAAAATACTGGCGGGCCATGCGTCCGACTCAGCGCACCGCGCGTTACCTGGTGAGATACTCGGACATGACGCACACGGCATCGTGATGGCCACTGGCATGGGGACATATACCATCGTAGAGCTGCAACCAGCGGGAAAACAACGCATGACTGCGCAGGCCTTTCGCCACGGGTACGGAAATTATTTGTGAGTGCCCTTGGCGGATCCACCCGCGTCATCTGCGCTGAAATTGTTGCTGCTGTCATTCATGATGGTCGTTCCTTGTCCCAGGTTGCGCCCGCCGCGCTGCACGAGATCGAGAGCGAGCGTGACCGCGCTTTTGTCCAGGCTTGCGCGTTCGGCGTGCTGCGCCACTACCACGCGCTGAAGACCAGACTCGCCACACTAATGTCCAAACCGCTGCGTCGCAAAGACGCTGATGTTGAGGCACTGTTATTGGTCGGTCTCTATCAGATAGAACACATGGGTGTCGCCATGCACGCCGCGGTCTCGGCCACCGTCGAAGGAGCTCGTGAGCTCGACAAGGACTGGGCGTGTCGCCTGATTAATGGCGTACTGCGTGCCGCACTGCGCAATCCTGCAGGTGACCAGGTATCGAGCCCACTGGATGAATTTCCGCGCTGGATGATCGAACGAATTCGTCACGACTGGCCCGACCTTTGGCAGACCGTGCTCGAACACAGCAACGCCCAGGCGCCCCTCACGCTGCGCGTCAATCAGCAACGTAGCAGTGTCGCTGCGTATGCTGCACAGCTCGACTTCATTCCTATGGCCTACACCGCTTGCCGCCATGGCCACAGTGCCCTGCGCTTGCACACACCCACGGTAGTCACAGCGCTGCCGCACTTCTCTGACGGCCACGTGTCCATACAGGACGAGGCAGCGCAACTTGCGGCCGAACTTATCGCACCAATGCCTAACGAACGGATCCTTGATGCCTGCGCGGCACCGGGCGGCAAGACCGCACATCTGCTCGAACTCGCCGGCAATAGCTTGTCGTTGCTCGCGATCGACAATTCCGAGGCACGACTCCTGCGGGTCCGCGAGAATCTCACGCGTTTGGCACTCGACTGCGAAATCATTTGCGCAGATGCCGGAGAGCCAGCATCGTGGTGGGATGGACGACTATTCGACAAGATCCTGCTCGATGCGCCGTGCAGCGCTCTGGGCGTAATGCGCCGACATCCCGACATTCGTCTGCGCCGCAGCGCGGCGGATATTATTCAGGCCAGTAAGGAGCAACGCCGTCTGCTCCATGCACTTTGGCCGTTGCTCGCCAGTGGTGGTCGGCTTTTATATGCGACGTGTTCCATTTTGCATGCGGAGAATGACGAGATCATCGACACGCTGCTCGCAGCGCATGACGATACCATCGTCACGCCAATCCCCATCGAGGCGGGTCGCGCTACGCGTCATGGTCGCCAGATCCTGCCCGGCGACGATGACATGGATGGATTTTATTATTGCCTACTGATGAAGCAGTCGTCGTTCTGATGCGAGCGAAGCGGAAATATTCGTGTGTTATCTGGCTGCTGATGCTGACGGTGTTCGGCTCGGTATGGGCACCGTGCTCGCGGGCGGGCACTATCACGGTGACTGCTGGTGACGAGCACATCAGCAATGACATTGTCATGATTGATGCCGATGCCGATATTCGATTCAGTGAAGATGCCGTCAAGGCCATCGACAGCGGTGTACCGATAACGATCGAATTTGATGTTCGCGTGTCACGGCCGCGCAAACTATTGTGGGATTCCGAGGTCTTCAATGCTCATCGCGAGTTCACGATCGAACGTCATGCCCTCAGCGAACAATATATCCTGGCAGATCAGATCACCGGCGGACGACGCATTCACGGCTCGTTACAGTTTGCAATCGACGATCTTGGTCGAATCCGCAATATCCCTGTCGCCGAAGCAGGCCAGCTGACCGGCACAGGGGATCTTACCTTTGCCATACGCCTGCGGCTCGCAATTCGCGCGCTACCCGGGCCTCTGATCCCCGTCGCGTACATCTCACCGGGCTGGCATATGTCCAGCGGTTGGTTTCGATGGCAAACCCACCAGTAAAACGACCGCGTACCGTGATGCTGGGCGCGGTCGCGCTGCTCAGCCTCTCACTGTTGGGCTCCCTGGTGTTGATGAGTGGTGCCATACAGAATTCGACTAAGTTCGGCGCTCTGTACTCGGTGTTGTTGCTTTCCAATACCGCAGGCTTACTCGCGTTTGTTGTTCTGATCGGCGTCAATGTCCGACGCCTGGCGCGCCAATTGCGCGCACGTGAGGCGGGTGCCAGGTTGACCCTGCGCATGCTCGTGATATTCGTGGCGCTGGCCGTGCTGCCCGTGACCGTGCTCTATAGTTTCTCTCTCGATTTTTTGAAGCGCGGCATCGATAGCTGGTTCGATGTACGCATCGGCGGAGCGCTCGAAAGCGCGTTGGAACTCAGTCGTGAGGCCCTGGACCTGCGTATGCGAGATCTGCTGTCGCAGACGGAGATCATGGCGGAAGAATTTGGTCAGGGTACGCCGGAACGTACGCCACTCAATCTGGACGCGCTGCACGACCCCGGTAGTATCGTCGCGGCGAGCACCTGGACACCTGGCGCGTCAGCGCTTGACGAATTGCGCGCCCACAGCGGCGCGGACGAATTGACATTGCTTAGCAGCGATGGCAAGCCGCTCGCCACCAGCAGCCGCATCTCCGATCTCATTCCCCACCTGCCATCCGAAGCGCTCCTGGTGCAGGTGCGCCAAGGTCGCAGTTATATCGGGCTCGACCCGCTACGCGACGGGACATTGTTTGTCCGTGTGGTGGTCAACGTTAATGTGGCGCAGGGCTCAGGGCAGCGCCGGATATTGCACGCCCTTTTTCCCATCTCCGCGCGCCTCAACAATTTGGCGGCGACGGTTGAAGATGCCTATGCGAAGTATCACGAACTGGCCTATCTACGCGACAAGCTCAAGCTCAGCTTCGCGATGACTCTGACCATGGTGCTTTTATTCAGCATCGTGACTGCGGTTTGGGCCGCGTTTTATTCGGCGCGCCGCTTGGCCGCACCGATTCGCGATCTGGCGACCGGTACGGCGGCAGTTGCAGCCGGGGACTACACGACCAGCCTACCGGTGCAAAGCAACGATGAGATGGGCTTTCTAGTGAGCTCCTTCAACGATATGACGCGTCGCATCGGCCGCGCACGGGTTGAAGTGGAGACTCAGCGTGAATACCTTGATACCGTATTACGCCAATTGTCCTCGGGCGTCATCGCACTCGACGACTCCGCACTCATCACGACCCTTAACGACTCTGCATCCCAGATGCTGGAGCTCGGCATGGGTGCAGTGCCGGGTGCGTCGTTTATTGAAATCTGTCATGCGGACGACCATCTACACCCTCTCGCCGAAGCAATCGCGCCGTTGATCGCAGAGCAGCGGCAACAGTGGCAGGAGCAGATTACGCTATTCGCGTCCGATGGTCGGCGGGTACTTATGTGTCGCGGCACGGCGTTGGCCACCGAGGGCGATGCGGCGCGGGGCTACGTGATCGTATTTGAGAACATCACCGCGATTATCCAGGGCCAACGCGACGCCGCCTGGGCGGAGGTCGCACGCCGGCTGGCTCACGAGATCAAAAATCCCCTCACCCCCATACAGCTCGCCGCTGAGCGTCTGCGCCAGAAGTATCTCAAGAAATTGAGCGCCGAGGATGGTGAATCACTGGCGCGCCTGACCAGCACCATCGTGCAGCAGGTAGAAACCATGAAGGCTATCGTCAATACCTTCTCTGACTATGCTAAAACACCAACCATGAGTCGTGGCTCGATTGACATCAACGCACTGCTTGCGGGGGTTGTCGAGTTATTGCGCGGCGCACATCCCGAGGCCATCGTTGAAACCCACCTCACTCCCGACCTGCCGGCAATCTCCGGCGACGTCGCGCGCTTGCGGCAGGTCATAAACAACCTCATCAAGAACGCCTTCGAAGCGTCGCCTGCTGGAGAAAATGCGCATATCATTGTCGCGACCTCGACCACCCAATATGCCCAGGCGGATCACGTTGAAATCCGCATTGAAGACCGCGGCGAAGGGGTATCCGAGCAGTTGTTACAGAACATCTTTGAGCCCTACGTGTCTACCAAGGCACGCGGCACGGGCCTCGGACTTGCCATCGTCAAGAAGATCGTCGAGGAACATAACGGTGTCGTCACGCTGCGCAACAACCAAGGGCCTGGCGCGGTCGCCATCATCCGCCTGCCGCTCGACAAGGAGCCGGCACTGAACGAAGCAAGGCTAGTGAAGGACGCCGTATGACTACCGCCCATATTCTGGTCGTCGATGACGAACCCGACATTCGCGGGCTGCTGAAGGAGATCCTCGAAGACGAGGGATTCGAGGTCACCATTGCCGAAAATGCCGAGCGCGCGCGGGAAGCGCGCCGCCATCGCCGACCTGATCTGATCCTGCTAGACATCTGGATGCCCGATACCGACGGCATCACCTTGCTCAAGGAATGGTCCGACGGCACGACGGTGGATACCCCGGTGATCATGATGTCCGGCCATGGCACGGTCGAAACCGCGGTCGAGGCAACGCGGCTCGGGGCCTATGATTTCATCGAGAAGCCGCTTTCCATCGCCAAGATTCTGGTGACGGTGCAACGGGCGCTGGAAAATGCCAGCCTGGTGTCTGAAAACATCGTGCTGCGCCAGCGTAGCCAATCGCAGAATGAACCGATCGGATCGAGTGCGGAAATGGAGAAATTGCGGGCCGACGCGCGGCGCATCTCCGATCACAAAACCAGCGTCTTCATAAGCGGCGAGTCGGGCGTCGGCAAAGAAACCATTGCGCGCTTCATCCATAGTCAAGGTAGTCGCGCCGGCGGTCGTTTCATCAATGTCAGCGTTGCCGGCCTGGCACGAGAGAACCCCGATGCCGAGTTATTCGGTTTCGAAGACAGTGGCAAACTCAGTTTTGGTTCCTTGGAACTCGCCAATGGCGGCACGTTGTTTCTGAAAGACATCGCCGATATGGACATGAGTACTCAGGCACGCCTGTTGAGCGCGCTTGAAAATCAGTCATTTTTGCGCGTCAGCGGCCGTGAGCCAGTCGAAGTCGACGTACGGATCATCGCCAGCACGCGGCGCGATCTCGCAGAGTTGGTGGCTGCCGGCAAATTCCGCGAAGATCTCTACTACCGGCTAAACGTGTTACCACTCAAGGTCCCGCCGGTACGCGAACGACGTGGTGATATCGATGAGTTGGTCGATCATTTCCTCACTTATTTTGAAACGCGGGAAGGGCTACCGCGTCGCGCCGTTGCGAGCGCTGTGCGCTTCCGCTTGCAAGACTACGACTGGCCGGGCAACGTACGGGAGCTGAAAAATTTTATTCAACGGCTTCTGATCCTGGGTGGCACGGGCCAGGTCGAGGTGGCCGAGGTCAACACCATGCTCGGGCTGCACCCTGAAACCAGCGCCGAGCCGCTGCTACCGGGCTTTGAACTGCCGTTGCGCGAGGCACGTGAGCAGTTCGAGAAGGCTTATCTTGAGTACCAGTTGCGCATCTTTCACGGCAGTGTCAGTCGTGTCTCGGAACGAGTTGGTATCGAGCGCACGCACCTTTATCGCAAATTGCGCAGCCTTGGCATCGATCCTAAGCGCATAAAGGACGAGGGTCGCGAATGAAGTTGCGCAGCCGACCCTGCGCAGCGTGAAAACTCCCATTGAGCGGCTCGAAGCGCTGCTGGCCACGCAGGGCGAGTCGGCGCTGCTGCGTTTTGGTCTCGGCAATGCATGCTTGGATAGCTCCCCGGCGCTGGCGGTCGAACACCTGCGGCGCGCCGTGGCTCTGGATCCCGAATATTCAGCCGCCTGGAAATTACTTGGTCGGGCGCTGGTCGCCGATGGTGCCAGCGCGGAAGCGCAAGCTGTTTTTACGCAAGGAATTGCAGTCGCCAAACGGCGCGGCGATATTCAGGCGGCAAAAGAAATGCAGGTGTTTCTCAAGCGTCTGCAGAAAGAATAGTTTG
>JANOXY010000674.1:0-3472 GCA_031418675.1 Pseudomonadota bacterium | reverse complement strand
CCAGCACCGGAATCGGCCCAAGGTCGATAGGTCCGGCGCTCATGACCTCCACCTGACGGGTCGGCAGACCCTGGCGCGCGCGGGCATAGGTCGCCAAGGCCCACACCGGGAAATAACGGGCGTAACCGTGGTAGCGCAGATAAAACACCTTCGCAAAACCGGTGCCGGTGAATTCCTCTTCGTCCCACTCACCCGCCGCGTTCTGGGTACGCACCAGGTAATCAACACCTCGTTGCACATGGGGTGTCGCCGCCGCACCGACGGCCATCAGTCCAAGCAACGCCCAAGCAGTTTGGGAAGGGGTGCTGATGCCACGACCGCTCAGTGCCTGGTCGTCATAGGTGTTGCAGCTCTCGCCCCAACCACCATCCTCGTTCTGATGGTCCTGCAACCACTGCACGGCTTTGCGGACGTAGGGCTTGGCAACATCTTCCCCAACCACGCCCAAGGCCGCCAACACGCTCCAGGTTCCGTAGATGTAGTTCACACCCCAACGGCCATACCACGAACCGTCTTGCTCCTGATCTGCGCGCAGGAAATCCAGCCCGCGCTGCACCGGCGGAAAACTTGCGTCATAACCGAGCATGGCCAGCAGTTCAATGCAGCGCGCGGTCAGATCCGCGGTGCCCGGATCGACCAGGGCACCGTGGTCAGCAAACGGAATCTTGTTCAAGTACTCGTTGTTATTGCCAATGTCGAAGGCACCCCAGCTGCCGTCTGGGTTCTGCATACCGAGCAGCCAATTGAGCGCCTGATTGATGCGCTTGCGCTTGTGTTGTTTGTCGTGGGCCCCGGCACGCAGCAGCGCCATCAGCACCATGCCGGTGTCGTCAACGTCGGGATACTTGTCGTTTTCGTATTGAAAGGCCCAACCGCCGGACTCCAGCCCAGGTGCACGATCGGACCAGTCACCGGTGACAAATATCTGGTGATCAAACAACCACTCCACCGCCTGCTGCACTGCAGGGTGATCACGGTGGGCGCCGGCTTCGGTCAAGGCACTCAATGACAGGCAGGTGTCCCAGATCGGTGACACACAGGGTTGTACGTAGGTTTCGTTCTCAGCATCGAGCACCAGATCCTCGATGGCCTGGATGGTGCGCACAAAATCCGCGTCGTCCTCCGGCGCACCCAGGATGCGCAATGCCATGGCGGCGTTTGCCATCGCCGGATAGATGGCGCCGATACCACCTTTGCCCTTGGTATGATCGCGCATCCATTTCTCAGCGAGCTTCAGTGCCCGGCCGCGAATGGCGTGGGGAATCATCGGTTCGCAAATCTTGATGACACGATCGAGCAAAATGAAAAAGCTCTTCAGCGGGCTGCGGATGCTGAAGCTATCCAAGTTGCGCAGCTTCTTGGGTGGCGTATGGAATAACTCGGCGACGCCCAGATGGTCATCCACGTGCACAACCGGGCGCTTGGCGAACAAGATCAGCAGCGGCACGATCACACAGCGCGACCAGTAGGACACTTTGCTGAGGTTGAAGAACCACCAGCGCGGCAGGAACATGATCTCCACCGGCATCGCGGGCACGGTGCGCCACGGCAGCTGGCCAAACACCGCCAAGGCGATGCGGGTAAAAACATTGACCCTTTCAGCCCCGCCGTTGGCCAATACCCATTGGCGGGCCTGCACCATGAATGGCGCGTCCTGGGCTTGGCCCATCATCTTGAGGGCAAAGTACGCTTTGACCGTGGCACTCATGTCGCCTGGACCACCGTGGTAGAGCGACCAACTGCCATTGCGATTCTGACGGCGCTGCAGGTAGCGCGTGATGCCCTCCTCACGCTCCTTGTTGGAACGCCCGAGGAAGTGCTGGAGCAGGATGTACTCCGAAGGGATAGTGACGTCGGCTTCAAGATCGAAACGCCAATGACCATCGTTTGCCTGCCGCCCAAGTAACGCCTGGGAGGCGCGGTTGAGGCAGGCCTGGACGGCATCCACTGCGCGCTCTAACGGCTGCGCGGCTCTTTCTAGCCACGGGTCGGGACGCGCTTCGACACGTTGTTCGGTGCTGACCCGTGTGTGTGCTTGTTGTCGGTGCTCGATCATATTGCGATGAATCTACCCAGGACGCGCCAGAGCGTGTCCCCATTAGTTTCCTGTGTATAGCTTTGGCACGCGCGACGGGGGCGCCCGCAAGTAGCAGGCTCGACCGGCCAGCACGACGATGCCAATTGATTTTTGCTGTTATGCAGCATTCGACCATGCCGTCACGCGCTTGTCACCTACGGACAGTCCAATCGGCAAAACATTCCAGCACTTAGCGCTGAAACAGCACGGGCCGCGCAGGAGTGGTGCCGGACGACGCAATAGGTGGCTGCCCCAGCGCATACAAGAATCTGCCCAGCAAATGCTGTCGCTCATACCATCGTATTCGTACGGGTTGTCCGGGCCAGACAATCCTGGTGATGCGTTTCTTTCGCAGCGGGTTTCGCTAGCGCGACCCCAGCCTTCGTTGTTTTATGTATACGCGGATGGTCCCCCATTGTTGGGGGCATTGCAAGGATTTGCGCCTAAAATCAGACAGATCCCAGATGGATTTGATGCAAAAAAGCAACGCCGGTCGCCGGCCACGAAACAAGCGCGCGCTTATTTCTGCGCGTGATTGATGGCCACTGCCGCCAGTTCGCCCCTGGAAAATCCCCCCGGCAGTCCTGAAATGACTTCATCGAACGGAACAGGCTTGCTGAATAGATAACCCTGCACCGCGTCGCAGCCTTCGCGCATCAACAGATCGAGCTGGGCGCGACTCTCCACACCCTCGGCGATAACCCCGAGCCTCAGCGCACGACCGAGCGCGATAATCGCTCGTGTGATCGCCTCCTCATCCGGGTTGCCGGGTAGATCGTGGACGAAACTGCGATCGATTTTGAGGCCATCGATGCGGAACCGCTTGAGATAAGAGATGGAAGAGTAACCGGTGCCAAAATCATCGAGATACAACGCAATGCCCATCGCCTTCAGTGCGTCGAGCTGGGCGCGACTGCTGGCGTCGTCATCCAACAGTAGACTTTCGGTGATCTCCAGCACCAACTGATTGGGATCGGCGCCGGTCTCCTCCAGAATGCTCTCCACCACTCGACCGAGGTTTCCGTGACGAAACTGTACGGTGGACAGATTCACCGCCACGCTTAGATCATCGAACCCGAGCTCGCACCATCGACGCAGATCTCGACATGCCTGGCGCAGCACCCACTCGCCGATCGAGACGATAAGGCCGCTTTCTTCCGCCAGCGGCACAAAGCTACCGGGCATGACCACACCCAACGTCGGGTGCTGCCAGCGAAGCAAGGCTTCCGCACCCAGCACTTGACCCGTCTGCAGGCAGAGCTTGGGCTGGTAGCACAAAAACAGGGCATTGTCGGCCACTGCCCTGCGCAACGCAGCTTCCATGAGCAAGTTTTCGTCCGTCACGGCCTGTAGCGCAGGCGTGAATACACAAACCCGGCCGCGCCCTTGTTTTTT
>JANOXY010000673.1:0-2514 GCA_031418675.1 Pseudomonadota bacterium | reverse complement strand
ACTTGCCGGCCGTGGAATTGAGCGCGGCAATGCTGGGCACCAGCAGGAACGCAAGCAGAATGAATCCGGCAATGGCCAGCGCCCATGGTCGTATGCGCAGCCCCGCAGCGCCCAGGTCCAGACGCGCACGCTTTAACAGCGCCGCCTCCATCTCGCGGCCGCGCGTGGTGGTGTCTTCGGATATCTCCAGCGCCAGGTTACAGCCCGCCGCGTCGCCGACCCGGATGTTGTATCCGCCCAGTTCTATGTGATCGCCGGCCGTGAGTACGGCCGACTGCACGATGTCGCCGTTATAGTGAAAACCAGCGGCCAGATGGCATTGCAGGCGTACTTTGCCGTCCTGTCCCTCGAGCAGTTCGGCGTGGGCCAACGCCACGCGCAGATTGGCCAGATGAATATCCTGGTCTGTGCCGCGACCGATTTTCAGCCGTGCACCCTGTAACGGCACCTCCTGCAAGGTGTCATTGAGTCTGGACTTGTGGGTGACGTAGCGAACCAGGATGCGCATCGTGTTCTACCAATAAAAGAACACGGCAACGACGTGGCACAACAGCGCGGCGAGCAAGCCTATGGCCAGCGGCACGTGCACATACAACCAGAAGGCCATGCGTGATTGCAGCTGGATGTCACGCTGAATGCGCTCGACCATGGTGCGCTTGCGAGTGATGAGTCCGAACAACTGGGTGATCTTCTCCAGGCGCTGCGGCCCACCGCCGTCGGCGATCATATGTTCGGCCAGAAACGAAATGGCGGTGGCATCCTGCTGCTCGAGATTCTGCAGCTGCGGCACGCCGCGGGCGATGCGCGCTTCAATCTTCTCGCGCACCAGCTCGAGACTCTTATTGATACCGCTGCCGGCGGAACGTCGCGCCGGGTCGCCCAACAGCTGTTCCCATATGCTGCCGCCCAGTACCGTCTCCTCGATGGACTGCAAAACGACCTTGTGCGCTTCTTTGTCCACCTGATCGGCCAGGTTCAGGCATTCGCGATCGAGTTCTGCCACTTCAGCGATCATCGCTTCGCGGGTCATGCCGGCCCGATTCGCAGCCAGCTCCCGCGGATAGGTGACATACACGTACAAGCCATAAAAGCCGTTGATCACCACCAGCAAGGTCAAGAGGTAGGCCAGTGAATGCACGTTCCAGCCCAGCTGAAAGCCGCTGTGCAAGGTGGTAATGACGATGAGGGCAGCACCGAGATAGATATGGGCCGAGAGCCATCCCACCAGTCGTCCCTGGGTACCGGAATAACGACGCTTGCGCACACCGAACCACGCCAGCCACACAATCAGTCCCGCGCCCAGGCTGCCCAGCGTATAACCCAGCCAGCTACCACCACTGGGTGGCTCGCTGGGCTGGTGCAACACATAAGCCAGGATCGCCGCCGTGCACAACAACACTGCGACTTTGAGATAGAAAAAATTGCGGTAGCTAATGTATGACTCGTGCACGGCAGCGCTCACCAACAATGCGAGCGCACAGAGTTAGAACAGCGCAGCTTCATCGCGCGATAGCCATGAACTCGGCAGGGCTGACGCGGATAGCAGCACCGGTCGGACAGGCGCGGACACAGGCCGGGCCGCCGCTCTGGTCTTTACACATATCGCACTTGACCGCCTTCTTGGGCAGCGAAGGATCCGTACTGTGAAACTCCTCACCGGGGCTTGGGCCGGTGCCGAACAGCAGCCATTTCCACAGGCTCGGTTTTTGTGTCTCGCCCTTGACTGCCATCTGGATCACACCATAGGGGCAATTTTTTTCGCAGTTGCCGCAGCCGATACAGTTATCCGCGATATAAACCTCACCTTCCGGTGTGCGATGAATCGCGTCCGGTGGACAGTCCTTCATGCAATGGGGATGTTCACAGTGGCGGCACGAGGTGGGCACATGCACACTGGCGAAGGTCGGGCCCGCACGCCGGTCGAGCAAGGACGTGCCCTTGTGGGTGTCGGCGCAGGCCTTCTCGCAGTTGTCACAACCGACGCATAAGGATTCATCAATCAGCAACACGTCGGTCGCTTCGCCTATGCCTTGCGCGACCAGGAATTCGATCATACTGCCGGCGCTGGCCTTGCCACCGCGCGAGCGCGCACTGGCACTGAGCCGGGCCTGGGCGCGGCTCTTGAGTTCCGCATCGAGTTCGGGGAAACAGGCCAGCAGTTCGCGAAATACCACGCCCGGCAGCTCAATGGTTTCCGTGACTACCGCTGCGCGTACCGTCGCAGTGCGCGGCGAGTCGGTCAGTAAGGCGAGTTCACCCACATAATTGCCCGACGGCAGGTAAGCGATGACGATCTCGCGGCCGCCGATCTCGTGGGCGATGGTTACCGAACCGGAGCGAATCAAATGCAGCGAGGTAGCCGGCTCACCTTCGTTGAACAGCGCATCGCCTGGGGCGAACTGTCGTAGCCGCGCCGTACGTGCCACTTCGATCAGATCGTCCTCCGGTACGTCCGGGGCGATATGCATACGGATAGCACGCAGCAGGAATGTCTCGTCCACCGCGCGGCGCACC
>JANOXY010000672.1:0-5683 GCA_031418675.1 Pseudomonadota bacterium | reverse complement strand
CTGCGACGCTGCGAACCTCAGGATACAAAACGACCGAGCATCAGATCTTCAACGGTGGTGGTCGTCAACAGGTTCATATCTTTGTCGAGGACATCAAACAGCCGGCCGTCGTCGGCCTGCATGCTGAACAACACCACGGTGCCCTGCGCGCCACCATTTTCCATGTGCAGGTCGCCGCCGTTGCTGCGCGCGAAATGCCCGGCCTGGCGTGTCTTGTGGATAGTCTCGGTCGCGGTGGTTTCGAGCAGGTGATGTTCACCTTCGAGTACCAGGGTTGTGCTGCTGCACAGATGACGGTGGAAATGGCAGTAGGCGTTGGGCTCCCATTTGACCAGGAAATCAACGCGACCCTCGGCGACGTTACCACCCAGTACGGCTATCCAGTAATCGATAGGGAAGTCGAAGTTGGGGCCCCCCAGCAGGTGATGCCAAGTGATATCGCTGGTCTTGAAACCCGACAGGGAGGTGGTCGGCACGGCTTGCAGTTTAGTCATGGTGGGTGATCTCCTGAATGAGTGGCACGATTGTAAGTGGCGCCAGGGCCCCGCGCGACCATCAAAAGATCACCCAGGTGGCCACCTTCGCCAAGGTCGCGGGACGCGCTGTTCGAACCGCAAGCTTATCGCCGCGCCGTTACTGCTCAGCTCCACATCGCACGGGCGCGCTGTTTGAGATCGACCCGCAGCTCCTGACGCCAGCCCGGGCGCCCTTGCGGCCGACTCGTCCAATGGGTCTGATCGAGGGTCGCGAGCACCGGCTCGGTGAGGAAGCGACTCTTGCTGCCATACACGTGGCGATCACCAAACTTCGCTTGTTGTGGCACAAAATATTTGAACGGATTGACCATCACCAGCTTGTTCTTGGCGCGTGTCAGGGCGACATACGCGAGGCGCCGTTCTTCCTCGAGTTTTTTGTCGTCGCCGGCGGCAAATTCATTGGGAAAGCTGCCATCACTGAAGTGCTGCACGTAAACCGTATCCCATTCCTGGCCCTTGGCTGAGTGGACGGTGGACAGCACTAAAAAATCTTCGTCGATATGGGGCGCGCCAGCCAGATCACCGCTGCCGCTCGGCGGATCTAAGGTCAGCTCGGTGAGGAAGGCCTGGCGTGAGGGATAGTCATTGCTCAACTGCAGGAGCTGCTCAAGATCACCTTCACGGGGAAAGCTGTGGTCATAACGACGTTCGAGATGGGGCTGATACCAGCGCATTACCAGCTCGATCTGGTCCGGCCAATGCGCGCTGGTGAGCGCTGTCATTAGTTCAACCGTTGTGTCCCACTGCATGCGGCTGCCGGGCGAGATGCCGGCGACCGCGCGCAGTGCGGCGAAATCACCACCGTGGGCTTGCAGTTGATCGCAGGCTTTGCGCGCGGTGGCCGGGCCGATGCCGTCGAGAACTTGCAGCACACGGAAGGCCGCCAGGTCGTTGCGGGGATTTTCCGCCCAGTTCAAGACCGCCAGCACGTCTTTGACGTGGGCTGCTTCCATGAACTTCAAGCCGCCGTATTTCACATAAAGAATGTCGCGTTTGCCCAGCTCCACTTCCAGTCGCAGGGTATGGCGCGCGTTACGGAACAACACCGCCTGATGCCATAGGCGCACCCCTTGTTCGCGGCGTTCAAGGATCTGTTCGCACAGGTATTGTGCTTCTTCCTGCTCGTCTTCAACCGTCACCAGTTGTGGCCGATGGCCAGGCCCGCGCGCGGCGCGTAGCGCTTTTTGATAGCTGCGGCTGGCTTCGCCCATGAGCACATTGGAGGTGTTGAGGATCTCCTGGGTCGAGCGGTAGTTGTCTTCGAGCTTGATGACTTCGGCGCCGGGATAGTGGTCCGGAAAGTCGAGGATGTTTTCGACATCGGCGGCGCGGAAGGCGTAGATCGATTGTGCGTCGTCGCCAACCACGGTGAGACCGGCGCCGCTGGGCCGCAGGCGACGGATGATGTCGGCCTGCAGGCGGTTAGTATCCTGGTATTCATCGACCAGGATGTGATCAAAGTGGCTGCCGATGTCGGCCGCAATGTCTGCGTCCTCGACCAGGTAATTCCAATACAACAGCAGGTCGTCGTAGTCGAGGGTCTGCTGTTTCAATTTGCGCTCGACGTAGGCGGCGAACAAAGCTTTCAGTTCGTCATGCCACTGGACAAAATGCGGAAAGGACTCGGTCAGGGTCTGTGCCAGACCGCATTGTGCATTGACGGTGCGCGAGTAAATGTCGAGGCAGGTGGCTTTTTGTGGGAAGCGATCGCGGCTTTTGTGATAACCGAGCAGTTGACGTTCCACATCGAGCATGTCGGCGGCATCACCACGATCGAGCACACTGAAGGATTCCTGCAGACCGAGACATTGATGGTAGTGGCGGATCAATCGTGCACCGATGGCGTGAAAGGTCCCCGCCCATTCAATAAAGGATGGCGCGCCTATGCGCTCGCTTTGATTGCGTGCCTGCACCGCAGCGGCCACGGTTTGTTGGGAACGCTGCGCCATCTCGCGTGCGGCCATGCGCGTGAAGGTCAACAGCAGGATGCGGTCCGATGACACGCCGTGCATGCACAGATGGGCCACACGGTGGGCCAGCGTCGTGGTTTTGCCGGTGCCAGCGCCGGCGATCACCAGCAAGGGCGCGCTGCGCCACATCCCTTCGTTGTCCGCTGCGCCAAATGTTGCGGCAGCACGCTGTGAAGCATTGAGTTTGCTGAAGGGGTCGCTGATCACAATTCGCGTCGCACTTCAAAGACCCGGCCGAGGATGCGGAACTCGGGGTTGCGGGGGTCGGGCACGATGTCACTAAAGGCGGGATTGGCGGCTTCCAGCACGATGCGGCGGCCCTGTTTGCGGAAGGTTTTGATGGTGGCTTCGTCGTCGATCAAAGCCACCACGATGTCGCCGGGGGCAATGCGCGCATCTCTATCCACCAGCACAATGTCGCCGTCGTGGATCTCGCGGCCAGCCATGCTTTCGCCCACCACCCGCAGCGCAAAACTGCGTTGAACACGATCAGCACGCACCGCCACATACCCGTCGGCATTCTCCAGCGCGGCATTGAGCGCGCCGGCGTGTACCCGACCGAGAATGGGCACCATGCCGGGGAGGAAGGCGCCAGGAATGCGATAACCGCGATCACGGCCGCTGTCCTGTTCCAGCTCGCCTGCTGCGACCAGGGCATCGAGGTGTTCGCGCACGGTGGCCGTGGAGCGGAAGCCAAAATGATCCTGCACTTCACGCACCGACGGCGGTGCACCACCCAGTATGCGGCTGAGTACGAAGTCGCGCAGCCGGGCGCGGGTTTCACCAGGTGGGGTTTTAGGCATGGACCCGTTTTACCACACGATCGGGCGGCATGCCCAGCGTATTGGTCTTCAGGGCCCCCGCCGGTCCTGTAGGTCCGAATTTATTCGGACATTCAAAACCGAATCGCCGGCCTTAGGAGCCAGACACGGCCAGCGCTGGCTACGCCAGCGTCTAAGCCGTGGGCGCCGTGACCCGCTTTAAAAACGGCACCAGCACCGCTGCCACACCCGCCGGATTATCGATAAACGGCCAATGGCCGCTGTCATCGAAATACACGATCTCCGCACGCGGAAAGGTTTCCCGTTGCTGCTCGGCAAACCGCCAGGGGACATAGGGATCACACTTGCCCCACATCACCAGGCACTCGAGATCGCGCGGCCGCAGGGCGGCTTGCATGGTGTTGGCAGCTTCGTCCAAGGCGCTGGTCGCACGGTATAACTTCAGCACCGCACGGCGTGTATCACGGTCGTAGTTGTCGTAGGTCCGGTCGATGAATTCACGGGGCAAACCCCGTGGATTGCCGTGCTTGAGCGACAGTCGGAAAGCGCTGCGGGTGGTGGTCGCCTGCACCAGCTCGCCGAGCAGCGGCGTACGCCACAGGCGCGCCATGTAGTGCCAGCGATAACCGCGCATGATGCCGATGTTGAACAACGCGATGCTCGCAACACGTTCAGGGTGCGCAGCGGCCCAGGCCAGACCCCAGGGGCCACCAAAATCGTGTAACACGAGATGCACACGCTCAACACCGCGGGCCGCCAGCAGCGCTTCGATGTGGGTGGCGTAACCGGCGACGGTGTAGTCAAAGTCCTTAGGCTTCTCGGCGCTGCCGAAGCCGGGCAGGTCGGGGGCGAGGCAGCGCACAAACAGACTGACGCGAGCCATGAGGTCTAGCCAATCATCGCCGGTGCCGGGATTGCCGTGCACAAACAGCACGGCGTCGGCGCCGCGTTCGGCACTGTCGTAACAGGGCGTGCGCACGCCCCGGATCTCAAGTTGGTATTGCTGCATAGACCATCCTCTTTCCGAGTTGCTCGCGCCGCCAGGGGCGGATGATCCGCCCCGCGGGATCTAATAACATGCTGCAAACACTAACATCCCCCGCACTTCTCGAGAGGACACCACCATGACCGAAGCCGTTATCGTATCCACTGCCCGTACCCCGCTGTGCAAGAGCTGGCGTGGCGCTTTTAACATGACCCACGGCGCGACCCTCGGTGGTCATGTCGCCAAGGCCGCGCTGGAGCGCGCCGGTGTTGAGGCCGCTGAAGTGGAAGACGTCATCATGGGTTGCGCGAATCCCGAAGGTGCCACCGGTTGGAACATCGCGCGCCAGGTGGCGTTGCGCGCCGGCATGCCCGTCAGTGTGTCGGGTATGACCGTCAATCGTTTCTGCTCCTCGGGTCTGCAGACGGTCGCCCTGGCCGCGCAGCGCATCATGGCCGGTGAAGGCGATGTATTTGTCGCTGGTGGTGTGGAGTCGATCTCCTGCGTGCAGAACGAAATGAATCAACACATGTTCGTCGAAAAATGGCTGGAGCAGAACAAACCAGCCGTTTATATGCCGATGCTGCAAACCGCCGAGAACGTGGCCAAGCGCTACAAGATCTCGCGCGAAGATCAGGACCGCTACGGTGTGCGCAGTCAGAACCGCGCTTTTGCTGCGCGCGAAGCCGGCAAATTTAATGACGAAATCGTACCGATGGCGGTGACCATGAAGGTTGTCGACAAAAACACCGGCAGCGAGACGGTACGAGAAACCACCGCCACCCACGACGAAGGGATCCGTGGTGACACCACCTTCGAAGGTGTTTCGCAGATCAAGCCGGCTATCGAAGGCGGCGTGATTGCGGCCGGTAATGCCAGCCAGTTTTCCGACGGCGCTGCAGTGCAGGTCATCATGAGCGATACCTTGGCGGCAAAAAAAGGGCTCAAACCCCTGGGCGCATTTCGCGGATTTGCCGTGGCGGGCTGTGAACCCGACGAAATGGGCATCGGCCCGGTGTATGCCATTCCAAAATTGCTCAAGCGCACCGGTCTCAAGATCGACGACATCGGTTTGTGGGAGTTGAACGAAGCGTTTGCCGTGCAGGTGATCTATTGCCGCGACAAGCTCGGCATTCCCGACGAGCGTTTGAACGTCAATGGTGGCGCGATCGCGGTGGGTCATCCCTTTGGCATGACCGGTAGTCGGTTGATCGGGCACGCGTTGATCGAAGGCAAGCGCCGTGGTGTGAAGCATGTGGTGGTGACCATGTGCATCGGCGGCGGTATGGGCGCGGCCGGTCTGTTCGAAGTTTTCTGAGTTTGTTGGTGGTGCCGACGGTTGCGCGCCGTCGGTACCGCTGCGGCGGTGTTTAAATTTTCGCCTCCCTGTAGGTCCGAATTTATTCGGAC
>JANOXY010000671.1:0-1816 GCA_031418675.1 Pseudomonadota bacterium | reverse complement strand
AGTAAAATCTCCTTCAGACGGAGGTTTTACTCGGTATAATCCTCGGGATGTTTAATCGTCAGGCCCAAAAAGACATTGAGTCCAGGCTTTCCTATTTCCCGGCTGTGGCGGTGCTCGGCCCCAGACAATGCGGCAAAACCACCCTGGCACGAACTATTGTGGATCAACGGGCCGCACACGCGACCTACCTGGACCTGGAGCGCCCCGACGATCTGGCGTTGCTCACAGATGCGCCGCTGTTTCTGAATACGCTGGCCAATCAATTAGTGGTCATTGATGAAGTTCAGCGAGCCCCGGAACTCTTCCAAGCCTTGCGCGTACAAATTGATGAACGCCGACATGCCGGCGAAAAAACCGGACACTTTTTATTATTGGGTTCCGCGTCACGAGACCTGCTGCGCCAAAGCAGCGAATCACTGGCCGGACGCATTGACTATCTCGAACTGACGCCACTCCGACTGGACGAGATCGACGCTACTCATAGGGCGGCGAGCTGGCTGAGAGGAGGTTATCCCGACAGCCTTTTGGCACCGAGCGATGCCATGAGCCAAACCTGGCGTAGGGCCTACCTAAGCCAGGTAATCGAGCGCGATGTACCCTTTTTCGCCCCCCGAATTCCTGGCCCTATGTTGCGTCGCTTGCTCAGCATGCTCGCTTACGACCAAGGGGGATTGCTGAACTCGGCGCGCCTCGCCCAAAGTTTGGGCTTGAGCGCGCAAGCAGTCAATCGCTACCTCGAATTGATGGTCGAGCTCTTCCACGTGCGTCGCCTACCGGCGTGGGGCGGAAAAACGACCAAACGACTGACCAAGTCACCCAAGGTTTTCATTCGCGACTGTGGCCTGCTGCATGCGCTGATCGATATTGTTGATGAAGGGACGCTCGTGCGGCACCCGGTTGTCGGCGCCAGCTTCGAGGGTTTTGTAATCGAGCAAATCATCAACATGCTGGGTACGGAATGGCAGTACAGCTTCTATCGTACACAACACGGGGCAGAAATTGATCTGATCTGCGAGCGAGGCGATCAGCGAATCGCGATCGAAGTAAAGCGCAGCACCCATCCAGTGCCCAGCGCAGGCTTCTACGATGGCTGCGACATCGTCAAGGCGACGCAACGTTGGTTGGTTCACGCGGGAGAAAAAACGGTCGAACTGCAAGCCGGATTTTTGTCGTTCCCTTGGCATGCAATCACCGGCCGGCTCAATGCCCTTCGATAACGACCAGGCCCTGCCCCTCCGTGACTCCCTGGCCCAACTCGATGAGGATCTTGCGCACCACGCCTGCCATGGCCGCCGTAACGGGTATTTCCATTTTCATGGACTCGAGAATGACGAGTTCCTGGTCCGACTTCACGCTGTCCCCGACGTAAACCGCAATCTTGCAGACGGGACCGGCGACTTCCGCATTTACGGTAAGTGACTTCATAGTGGTAATCCTGTTCAAGGTCTGATCGCAAATTTCGTGCGGCCGGGCGTGCGCAGCGGCTCGGCCGAGGCTTCGATCTCGGCACGATAAGCCGCTTCGATACCGCCTTCAAGTGGCAGCGAACCCCAACAGGCCGAAAGCCAGACATAGCGCAGAGTGACAGCCTGCCGGTGGGCTGGTGCGCGGCGCCAGCCACACCAAAGGCGTTACGCACAATGCTCGTACACCAGGCGGTCGCTGTCAAGCTAGTTGTCGCACGGATTTATGTTCCTAAGCTGCTTTGTTCAAATTGTTGCCGCCCTCCTGCTCGTTGTTAGGTTGGTGTTGTTTGTCCGGGTTAAGGTGAACTTCCGTGACCGGCTGCCAATTTCTGGTCGCTCCGCTCCAGCGT
>JANOXY010000670.1:0-9209 GCA_031418675.1 Pseudomonadota bacterium | reverse complement strand
GGTTTTGGCGCCACAACCTCAACACAGGACAGGTCCATCCTTCCGGCCAACACCGGCAAAGACGCCAAAGTTTACGACGACTTGACTAGGAGGTACCGCGCGAGCGGTTTAGTACATCGGTTTATCTGCGCCACAGGATTTTTTGTAGGTCCGAATTTATTCGGACATTCCCTTCCAAGGCCTGCGCTCGTGCTGTTAATGTCCGACTGAAGTCGGACCTACAGGGCGTGATCGGTTTATCCGCGCCACAGGATTTTTTGTAGGTCCGAATTTATTCGGACATTCCCTTCCAGGGCCTGCACTTGCGCTGTTAATGTCCGACTGAAGTCGGACTTTCAGGGCGTGATCGGTTTATCCGCGCCACAGGATCTTTTGTAGATCCGAATTTATTCGGACATTCCCTTCCAGGGCCTGCATTGCGCTGTTAATGTCCGACTGAAGTCGGACCTACAGGGCGCGATCGGTTTATCCGCGCCACAGGATCTTTTGTAGGTCCGAATTTATTCGGACATTCCCTTGCAGAGCACCAAACACACCCCCAGGTTTAATGCCCCAACGCGCACGAGAACAGGCGCTTGGGATTGGCCACCAGGATGGTTTCAATCTGTTCTTCGGTCACGCCGGCAGCGCGCATCTTTGGCAGGATTTCTTTGAAGATGTGATTCGAGCGCCAGTTTGGCAGCATTTCCTGCATCGCTTCGAAGCTGCTCGCATAGGGGAAGGGCCGGCCCAGCCAGCATGAAATGGAATCGTGGGACATCAACACGCGAGTCAGATGGCCGGCGGCGATCATTTTGATGATATTGGCAATGCGCACTTCGTCGGGCTGGAACAGTGAGATGCCAAAACGATCGAAGCCCACAAAGGCACCGCGATCGGCCAATGATTTCTGATAGTCAAAGTCCGTCGTGCCATCGGAATGGCCCACCACCAGTTGCGCCGCCGGACAGCCTTCGCCGGTCACCAGATCAATTTGATCATGGCCGCAGCTGGCGTTCTGGGTATGGGAGATGACGGGTACACCGGTGGCCTTGGCGGCCCGTGCGCCGGCGATGACAAGCTTGCGCTCGTAATCCGACACCTTGCCGTCACCGGTGGCGATCTTGACCGCGCCGGCCTTGATGCCGGTTTCGTTGATGCCTTGTTCGATCTCCTGGATATAAATTTCGACCAGTTCTTCCATCGGCATATGGCGGAAGGTATAGGTGTTGCCTTCGGCCTCGAAGTAAGCGCCGGTTGTGCAGATGATGCGCATACCGCTCTTTTGCGAGAGCTCGGCGAGAAACACCGGGTCGCGACCGAAGTCCATCGGGCAGGGGTCGACAAAGGTGCCCACACCATGACTCTGCAATTCGTGCATCTGATCGACTGCTCGCAGCATGGCGTCATTGCGTTTGAATTTTGGCGCCCGTGCATCGAGTTCCCAACCCGGATAACCGATCAACACGTGTTCGTGAATCAAAGTACGTCCGAGCTGATCAGGTTCGGCGGTACCGGTAGTGGTCTGGATCTTGGTCAAAGCCATGCGCGCTCTCCTTTGTTTTATTGCCGCCTGCGGGTGCGGTGCTTGTCAGTCGTTATTGTTGCGACCCGTAGGCGCGCAGAAACATCGCCACGGTGTCGTGTGCCAGTGCTGACAATGCCGGTGAATCTGGCACGATGCCGACACCCAGCACCACGCGTAAATGTTCGGTGCCTTTTAACATCGAAAAAAACTGATCAGCCGCGCGCGTTGGTGCAGCTATGTGCATCACACCTTCGCTGGCAAAGCGTTCCAGCAAGCGCGCCAGCGCGTTGAGGGTCGGCAGCGGGCCGGCGCTCCAGAACGCTTCGTTCATGTGGGTCTGAGCGCTGGCATTAGTCATCAGCACCCGGTGCAAGGCAATCACGTCAGCGTGAAACATGAGATTCAGGAAAGCGGTCGCGATGCGGGTCAGGGCTTCGCGTGGGCCGAGCGGTGCAAGCTCGACAAACTCGCGGGCCTCAAAATGTTCATCACACTTGGCCGTGATCAAGGCCACGAACAGGCCTTCTTTATCGGCGAAGTGACTGTAAACCGTGAGCTTGGATACTCCCGCCGCCGCCGCGATGCGATCGACCGTGGCCCGTTCAAAACCGTGTTCCAAAATGAGTTGCGAAGCAGCCGCCAGGATCGCGGCACGCTTTTCCAAGTCCTTCGGCCGCCCGAGCAGGCGCGCAGGAGAGACGGTCATGGAGGTGTATTCAGCGCCATGGTCGAAATACTACTGCACCGGCCGCCACGGCCGTGAGTGCCGCAGCAACAAGCAGCACGCGAGTCAGGGTTGGGTAAGCTGCATCAAGGCCGCTTGCACAGCGGGCGCGTCCCACGACCGCGGCCCGCGCAGGCGGCCAATGAAATGCCCTTGTTTGTCCAGCAGGTAGCTTACCGGCAGCCCCCAGCCCCAGAAGCTGTCGCTGATACCTTTTTCGCCCGCGAGGTAGATGGGCAGCTGCACGCCCAGCCCACGGGCAAAAGCCGTGATCTCGGCGGCTGGGCTGTTGGTATCGATAGCCACCAGCACTATCGCCACGCGGGTGGAATCGAGCGTGGCGGCAAGATGCTGCAAAGCCGGCAGCTCGGCTTTGCACGGCTCACACCAGATCGCCCAGAAGTGCAGCAACACCGTTTTGCCGAGCAGATCGTGATTGACGAGTCCCGGCCCACCGTCGGCGGCGACCAGCACGAAGGGCGGCACCGCGTCGGCCAGCGCCTCCATGCCAAGTTGGTCCTCGCCGTGGACGCTGAAGGTCGCGGCCAACCACAGCGCGATGGCACCCAGCTTGCGCAACATCATGCTCAAAGCAGCACGCTGAGCGCGGCGCTTACTTTGAGATCTTCGCCCAACTGCGTGCCGGTCAAATCGTGGTGGATGGGCACCTGAGTCCAGAATTCCACCGTCCAGCGCCCGCCCAGGTTCAATTGCAGCCCAGGCTGCACAAACAACACATGGCCACCGGAATCGTCGATGCGGCTGCCCGCTTCGGTTTCCTGACCCCGCACCTCACCAGACAGTCCGCACGACACGAACCATTGCCGCGCAGCCGCGCCGAGGGTGGCGGGACTGAGGCGAAAACGCCCGGTCAGATCGTAGTTGATGGAATTCCCATAGTCGTAATCATGGGCGCCCGCTTCGCCTTGCCCCTTCACCGCACCCAGGAAATTCGCGATGAGCGACCAACGACCACGGGCATGACTCATGCTTGCGCCGAACAATGCATCGGTGGCACCGCTGCCGAGTTGCAGGTGCGCATCGAGATATTCACCGTTGTCGGCTCGCCCACGGGTGCTGCCGCTGGGCGTTTTGATGCCGGCCATCAGGGCCACGGTGGTGGTGGTCGCCAGGGTGTGGTGCTGGAATACCCGCGCGCGCGCCAACAGCGAAATATCGCCTACACCACTGTCACCACCGTGCTGATCCTCCACACCCCGCGTGGCCGCATCGGCCGGCTCTTCGTGTGGATCCGCTTCGTCACCGTGATCGTCGCCCCCTGCGTGACCCTCATCGTGATGATCGTGCCCTCCCACGTGTTCGAGATGGCCGTCAACCTGGGTAACGCGCACCGGGATCACGCCGATCAAGATCAACCATGGACGCGGGCTCCAGAAACCACCGATCTCAGTGGTGTAATAGGTCTCACTGGCGCCGGGATTGGCCAGTTCTCGATCACCGTCATAAACGCTGTCAAGGCTGGTGTAGCGCTGGGATATGCGCAGCCCGCGACCATTGAAGGTATCGAGCGGTGACAGACCTTGGGAGATGAGGCAGTAGTCGCATGCCAACAAAGGCGGCGCCAACGCCACACTCAGCACACCCACCATCGATCTCAAGGTTCTAGCTATCACCCCACCTTGCCCCAGGCTGTTGAAGAGCGCGCAGCTTAGGCGCTAAGCCCAAGCCGGTCACTGCGACATATTGTCGCAGCCACCCCGCGCTATCGAACTATTCGTCGCCGCGCCGCCCGATCGAATCCTGCACCGCGTGCCGACTTGGTGGCAGCTTCTCGTTCGACAGCCTGTCCATGAGATCCGACAGACGTCGAGACTTTCTGACCAGATAAAACGTCAGCCCCGCGGTCGCCGCCACCGTTGCTACCAGATACAACAGCCGCAGCGCGACCGGGGCATGGGCCTCATCGATGATATTCATACCCAGAAAGCCGGTTGCGACCGTGCCGATCAGACTGAAGGTGGTGACCACGGTGAGACGAGTGACGGTGGTTGACTGGCGACGCTGCGCATCACTGTCGAGATATTGGCTCATATCGCGCAGTTCTTCTTTTACCTCGGCATACAGCTCGTCATTGCCCAGATGATGCACACAGGCGCGATGCAGCGCCTGCATATGGGGATGCTCGGACAACACATTGAACCAGTAGCGGTGGGTAAAACGCAGGAATGAATCAAAACTCTCGTGCACACGGGTGCGGAAACGCCGAATGGAATTTCTATCGTGCACGTCGAGGTCATGGATGGCATCGACCAGTCGGTCGGAAAACACCAGCAGCGCCGCCTGTTGAAAGTGTGCGATCAAAAACAGCATGAAGTACTGATGGCGGAACTGGCCGAGCAGACCACGCTCAAGATCAAGAAAGTAAGGCGAGCGCGCGTCGCCGATCACCGACAGCACACGGCCGCTGCATAAAAAACGCGTATTGGGGCCGTCAACGGTGCCTGTCCAATAACGATCAAAACTGTAACGCGTGAAAAAACTCGTAATATCCGGATCGTTGTAGGGCATCGGTTCGTCGGGATGCACGCTGGCGATAAGACCCAGGCGCACCCAGTCGGCATCGGCGATGGCGAGCGGATCATCGATGGCGAGATAGGCCATCAGGGGCATACGGTGGTAAGCAATCTGCCGGTAGCGCAAGAGACCTTCCCGGTCGGACGCATCGAGCACCATCGGCTCGACCAGATAGGCCCAGTGTGCGGCCGTGCCGGCGGCGCGGTACTGACAGGCGAACTCCAGATACTTGGCACGATTGCCACTGTCGGAAACGGCCCGCACCTGCTGTTCGGCATCCAGCCATTCCGCCGACCACACGTTGTGCACACCATTGCCGTGTTCATCCCAGCTGGTGGGATAAGCCCGCCCGAAGCGATACATCAGATCGAGCGCAATGGCGAGTGGCAAATCGTCAGCCATCACTTCGACGTTCAGCATCGCAACGTCGACGTCGTCAAAAAAATACAGGTCGATGTGCGCGACCTTGAGCAGCAGCGGCGCACTGCCTTCGCGCAGCATGATGCGCAGGGTGGTGATGTCGTGGCGACGATAGACCCTGAAGGCCGATTCGCCGGGCGGACCTTCATGGGTGCGCGGGCGGGCGCCGCGGCTTTCGCCGTAGAGAAAGCGCTGCACATAGGGCAGAAAGGACACAAATTCCTTGTAATGGCGTTCGTGAAACTGGCTTGGGTCGGACGTGAATTCGTCCTCCACCCGCAACCAGGTGCCCGCGGTATCGGCGGCTTCCAACCACTGCCAGTGACCACGCTGCGTCTGTGCACCCGGCGTTGGCATAAGCTGCAAAGGCCACAACAACAGCTGGCGGAAATGACGAACAAGATGATCGGGGCTATCGGGGGAGAGCATGGGCGCGCCTTGCCAGCAATAACAAAGCGGCGACTATAAGTCCTTCGCTGGGGTTTGTGGGTCGGATTTTATGCGGACATCCCTGTAGGTCCGAATTTATTCGGACATTGAATCCAGAGTCACTGCGGCGGATGTAGGCTCCGCTGTCCGAATAAATTCGGACCTACAGGGGTGATCAATTGACGACCGCCGTCACACCGCGCGCCAGCAGATCGGCGATTTGTGCGTCGTTATAACCAAGCTCGCTCAGCACTTCGACACTGTGTTCGCCCAGGCGCGGTGCCAGTCGGCGGGTCGAAGGCGGTGATTCCGACCAGGTGCTGGCATGGCCCATCTGATTGAGTGCACCTTCGCTGGGATGCTCGACGGTTTCAAAAAAGCCGACCGCCGCCAGATGGGGATCCTTATGCAGCGAAGCTAGCGTATTCAAGCGCATGGCCGGGATGTCGGCGCGCTCAAAAAACGCCAGCCATTCTTCGGTGCTGCGCGTGCGCATGACCTCGGCGACCAGGCCATACAGTTCAGCGATGTGATTGGTGCGGGTGGCGATGTCCGCCAGCCGTGGGTCGGTTTCGAAACGCTCGGGCTGACCGAGCTCCGCAAAAAACGCGCGCCAGTGACTGTCGTTATAGATCAACGCGCAGACATAACCGTCACGCGTCGGAAAGGGCGTGCGCTCGCGCGCCAGCAGACGCGAATAACCCATCGGCCCCAGCGCGGGTTCAAAACTGTGGCCGGCCAGATGTTCGCCGAGCACAAAGGGCACCATGGTCTCGAACATCGGCACATCGATGGCCTGGCCGACGCCGGTCTTTTCGCGGCGATACAGTGCGGCAGCGATCTGCCCCACAGCCGCCGTGCCCACCGTGCGATCGATCATGGTCACCGGCACGTAACGCGGCACACCGTCGCCGACGGTAGCCACCAGGGACGGGATCCCCACTGCACCCTGGATCAGATCGTCATAGGCCGGTTTGGCGCCGTAGGGGCCACCCTGCCCATAACCAAACATGCCCACGTAGATGATGCGCGGATTGACGGCCGCAACATCGGCATAGGTCAATTTCAAACGGGCCATGGCTTGCGGACGCACGTTGTAAACCAGCACATCGGCCCGTTCGATCAGACGCAGCAGCGCGGCTCTTCCTTCAGCCTGTTTCAGATCCAGCACGATGGCGCGCTTATTGCGATTGACGTGCATAAAACCACCGGCCATGCCGCGATGGCGTGCCGGCCCGACATTACGACTGGTGTCACCTGCCGGTGGCTCGACTTTGATGACATCGGCGCCCATGTCCCCCAATTGCTGGGTGGCAAAAGGGCCCATCAATACAGTGGTCAAATCCACCACTTTCACGCCATCCAGCGCGCCACTCACAAACACGCTCCGCTCAGACCTGGCTGCCTATTCAACATCTATCTCCCCGTGGTGACGGCGACGCGGGCTGTTGATACTCACTGCGCGGCCGGGCGCTAGGGTAACCCAAGGCGCGGGGCAAGGCGCACACGCAATAGGCGTTACGCATGGCAGTTGTTAGGATGAATCAACCGCGCGCGGCTGCTCGCCGTTGCGCACAATGTAGAGCCCAGACAGGAGCCCCCCATGGCCACTCGCAAAACCACGTCATTGAAGAAACCCAGCGGACTTGCCATCGATATCGGCATATCCGGCACTGATCGCGCAAACATTGCCGACGGCCTCGCCCATCTGCTGGCTGACAGCTATACGCTTTATCTCATGACCCACAACTTTCATTGGAATGTGACCGGGCCGATGTTCAACACCCTGCATCTGATGTTCATGGGTCAGTACACCGAACAATGGACGGCGCTCGATCTGATCGCTGAACGCATCCGTGCCCTGGGTTTTCCCGCACCCGGCACCTACCAGGAATTTGTCAAGCTGGCCTCGATTACGGAAGTGAACGGCGTGCCGAAAGCGTTGGAGATGGTGCGTCATCTGGTCGCCGCCCAGGAAGCAACAGCGCGCACCGCTCGCGCGTTATTCCCGCGCGTAGAAAAGGCCAACGATCAACCGACCATGGATCTGCTGACGCAACGCCTCGACGTGCACGAAAAAACCGCCTGGATGTTGCGCAGCCTGCTGGAAGAATAAACGTGCCGCTCAAGTCATGAGGAAATGCCCGGACAGCGTCGCAATCGGGCGGGTTTGATCATCCTGCCAGCAGCTGGCATAAACATTGGCAACCCGTCGCCCAAGCTTGGTCACCCGTGCGCAGGCACGGGTCTCGGCCACGCGCCCCGAGCGCAGATAATCGACCGTGATATTGATGGGCTTGGGCAGGGTCTCGACGTCGGGCTCGAGGATGAGTTGCACGATGGCTGCTGTTTCGAGCACCGCGCCGATCAGACCACCGTGCAGTGCCTTGCGCCACGGATTGCCCACATGCATGTCAGCCGCCGCCAGCAGCAACACCACACCATCTGCGCTGCTTTCTACCTTCAGCCCCAGGGTTTCCATGTAAGGAATGGCTTCGCCCAGACGACCGTAGTCACGGCTGTCCCGCGCCGCGCGGATGATCTCACTGAAGTTCACGGCGTGTCCTCCGTCAGACCTGGGCCCAGGGGCTCGAGCGAGGTGATCATAAAACTCGCCGCGCAATTGGCGATCGGGTCGTCGCGATCGGAGTGATAAGCAAGCGCACGTACAAAGCAGATATTACGCGTGACCTTGTAGCAGTGGGCCGCGGCCGTGACCGCTTCGCCCGGCCGTGCCGGCTTCAGATAATCGATACGCAGATCGAGCGTGGCGATCCCCATGCGTTTACCCAGCGCCGCAATCACCGACACCCCACAGGCCGAATCGATCACCGTCGTGATCACCCCGCCATGCAAAACGCCACTGGTGGCATTGCCGGCGAGACGCTCAGCATAGGGCACACGCAAAACCGCGCGGGCATGTTCGAGGTGGACAATTTGCATGCCGAGGAATTGATTGTGGGGCGATTGATTGCCAGGCCGCGCGAGAAAGGCGCGCAGTTGTTCGAGAAAGGTGCTGTCGTTCATGGGGCGAGAGTATAACTGCGCAACGCCCGAGAGACGTTTCCCCACGACACATCCGTTTCCACGGCGGGGTGGCAATAAGGAGGCATCTAAGCCGCCACCGTCAGCGGCGATCCATCGGGCATATGGGTAGGCCGGCTGTTGATCACACTCGGACGCTGCTGCACCTCGTCATACCAACGGCGCACATGGGGCGCATCAGCCGGGATCTCCATCTGCAAGGCATGGCCAAAATCGCAGACCGTGACCATGGTGATATCCGCAATCGAAAAGCGCTCACCCGCGACAAACCGATTGTGCGCCAACTGCTGATCGAACTTCTGGTGAAAGCGGGCCACACGCAGCTTGCCGCGCTCGATTAAAGCCGGGATCTGCGGCACCGCTAGCCGGTGCCCGGGCAAGCCACGATCAACAAAATTGGGATGCGCGTTACGGAAGATCTCAGCGTGACCGACCATGCCTTCATCGTAAGCCCGACGTTCCCAGGCGCTGACCATGGCACGCTCGACCGGTGTGGTGCCCATCAGCGGCGGATCGGGATACAGGGCTTCAAAGTAATGCCAGATGCCC
>JANOXY010000669.1:0-3608 GCA_031418675.1 Pseudomonadota bacterium | reverse complement strand
CAGCATGAATTTTTCGCCCAGGGGTTGACGACCCGTCGCACGATGAAAGGTGTAGTCGGTCTCCACCCAGTCAGGACCCTGACGCGTATCGAGGAAAATCGTTTTGATGCCGCCCATCAGGCGGCGGTGCAGGAATTGATGGTTCATGTCCATCAGATTTTCGTGCATGAAGGAATAGTGGCAGTCGATACGGCGGTCGAGATAACGGGTTTTGTAAGCCGGGTCGCTGGCCGAAGGAATCTGCGGGAAGGCGACCGCTGCGGCGCGCGCCGCATTGCCGGGAAAAACAAACACCAGGCCATAGGCCTCGCGCACCGGATAATGACGCACATTGTTGGGCTTCAAGCTGCAGCGATCGAGATAGGGCACGCTTACGCACTTGCCGTCGGCGTTGTATTCCCAGCCGTGATAACCACATCGAATGGCATCACCCGCCACCACACCTACGTGCAGGGGCACCTGTCGATGGGCACAGCGATCTTCCAGCGCGAGCAAAGCGCCCGCCGCGGTGCGCGCCAGCACGATGGGCGCGCCGGCAAAGCTGGCGGCCAGCAATTTGCCGGCCTTCAAATCCCGTGAGCGCGCGATCGGATACCAGAAGTCTGGCGCGATGTCGGTCTTGCGCAGATCACCGGCGTAGTGGTCGGGCAACGAAGTGGGCAGACGCACGGTATTATCGAGTGGCATGAGCGAGCCTCAAGGCGGGCAATGATCCCATTCTAAGACACTGCGTCGCCTGCGCGGCGTTCAGGACGCGATAACTCTCCCTGGACCTGATCTCCATCAGAACAGGCCGGCTTCGAGACCGGCAGCCAGGATCATGCCGAGTTCGCGACACTGCGCCAGTGCTTTGGCATCAATGGCACCAACCACGATTAACGGTGCTTGCACTTCGCGCCATCGCAATCCGGTAACAATGCGATGCACGGCGTTACACGCGCCGCTGCCATCGTTGCCAGCCTTGATGAACAGCGCGTAGGGCAGGCCCTGTTTTTCTTCGAGGGCCGGATAGTAGATGTGATCGAAGAAGTATTTGAGCGCACCCGACATGTAACCAAAATTTTCCGGTGTACCGAGGATGATGGCATCGGCCCAGCGCAGGTCTTCCATGTCCGCCGCCAGCGGTGAAGCAACACGCAGTTCAACACCTTCGATAGTCGGGTCGCGCGCCCCATCCAACACCGCCTGGGCCATGGCTGCGGTGCTGCCAGATTGGGAGTGGTGAACGAGGAGGAGGTGCTTCATCAATGATGCCCACTCCTTGTTACGATGACGGCATCGAAGTTGGATCAAGGGTGGAAGCCACTATGGCGCGAAGCGAGTCGCTTGTCGAAGTCGAAGTTCGCGCCCTGAGTTGGCGGCCCAATGATCGCTCTGCCACTTTAGTGGCTGCGCCAGCACCGCTGGTGGCCCACATCGCGGCGTTCAGCGCGCAGCATTTACCTTCCATTTAAGGCGCCTACACCATGTATCAGCCGACCAAAATCCGTTTTGCCGTGACCCCTCCCGCATCGGCCCTGGGCGCGAGTGACTTCGATGATTACCTGCAGCATTGCGAACAGCTGGGCTTCGACACGGTGTGGCTGTCGGACATTCCGCTGGGCGACCAGGGCGACCCCTTGCTCAGCCTGTGTTACGCGGCGGGTCGGACAAAACGCCTGAAGCTGGGCGCCAACATCGTACCCCTGGGCCGCAATCCCCTGTGGCTGGCCAAGCAGCTCGCACAACTCGACCGACTTTCGAACGGTCGTTTGCTGCTGTCCTTTGTGCCCGGGCTGGGTACGGCCGCGGAGCGCGCCGCATTGGGCTACGACAAAGGTGATCGGGGCGCTGCCATGGAAACGATCCTCGCGATGCTGCGGACCTGGTGGGCCGGTGGGGAAGTGAGTGCGGTTTGTCATGGCGCGCGCTACGAACAACTCGCGCTGCAGCCGCATCCCTGTCAGCAGCCGCTGGAAGTGTGGCTGGGTGGCAAGGGGCCGCTGGCCCTGGAGCGGGTCGCACGCGCCGGCGACGGCTGGCTGACGTCGGTCATCACACCCGACGAAGCACGCGTCGCGCGCGAAACCATCGAACGTCGCGCCCACGAACTTGGGCGCTTCATCGACCCTGAACATTTTGGTATCAGTGTGCCGGTGGCGCGGACGGAACCCTCGGAGGCAGCCATTGGTGGCCTGCGCGCACGGCGCGAGGACCATGATCTGAAGGACGTGGTCGCGGTCGGGACCACGCGACTGCGCGATCTCGTGGCTGCCCATCTGGAGGCGGGGCTCAGCAAATTTGTCTTACGCCCGGCCAATGCATTGGACGCGCACGCCGATTGGCGTGCGGATCTCGATTGGATGGCCGCGTCTGTGCTCGATCTGCAGCGTTGATATGTGCGCCTGCGCACAAGGTAAAAGTAAACATTCGTGTTTTGTCAGGAGGTTCACGGAGATTTAATTTTGCACTGCCACAATTCGACGCCATGAAAAAACAAGCCATCCCTTCAGGAGTCGATTCCACCATGGCCGTGCCCGCTTCCGTCGTCGTCCAGCTGAGTTCCCGTTCCAAGTCGCCCTCCCTGCAAAGCTGTCTGCTCGCCGCCGAGCGTGCGTCCCGCGACGACGCGGTGCGTTCGCTATCGTGGATCGTGTCGGCCATTTCGAGCGCGGCCAAGGGCATCGCCGCCCAGTTGCGCACCGCTGGCCTGGATGGGGCGCTGGGCGCCGTTGGTCAGGTCAATGTGCAGGGGGAAGCGCAGCAGGCCCTCGATGTGATCGCCAATGAGCTGCTCATCCGCGAGCTCGAATCCCGCGAAGGCGTGGTGGTGCTGGGCTCGGAAGAGAACGACGAGCTGATGCTGGTGGATGGCCTGCCGGCCCACGGTGGCCGTTATGCGGTGTTATTCGACCCGCTGGATGGCTCGTCCAACCTGGATGTCGGTGGCGCGGTCGGCACCATTTTTTCAATTTACGAGGTGGCAGCCGGCGACGAGACCCGCCTGCAGGCCGGACGCCGTCAGGTGGCGGCCGGTTACGTGCTTTATGGTCCCTCGACGGTGCTCGTTTTGACCTTAGGCCAAGGTGTCGACATGTTTGTGCTCGAACCCACGGTCGGCAATTTTGTACGGGTCGCCCAACAGCTGCAGATGCCTGCGCGCGGCAAGACCTACTCCGTCAACGAAGCCAACCTCGAGAGTTTCCCTGCGGGCTACCGCCGCTACCTCGCCCGGTGTCGTCGCGAGGGTTATGGCAGCCGTTATGCGGGTGCGATGGTCGCCGATGTGCATCGCGTGCTGTTACAGGGCGGGATCTTCCTCTACCCACCTACCGCCAAAGCACCGCAGGGCAAATTGCGCTTAATGTACGAAGCCAACCCGATGGCATTCATCCTCGAGCAGGCCGGCGGTTGTGGCAGCACCGGGGCGGGCGCGATCCTCGACTTTGCGCCTAATTCTTTGCATGAGCGTGTGCCGGTGATCCTGGGCAGCAGTGAAGATGTGGCGGCCCTCCAGCGGGAACTTGCGGGCGATTGAACGATTTTCTGGGTTACAACAAGGCGGGGCCTGTGGGCCCCGTCTTCGTTTTGCCACCCGGCTGCCCATCGGGGAATCAACGCCCGGGGCG
>JANOXY010000668.1:0-5413 GCA_031418675.1 Pseudomonadota bacterium | reverse complement strand
CCGCTGCGCCGCCCGAGGAGCCGCCGCTGGTTTTGGCGGTATTCCAAGGGTTGCGCGTGATACCGGTTAGCGGTGAATTGGTCTCACCTTTGCAGCCGTACTCCGGGGTCGCGGTCTTGCCGAGTAATACCGCGCCGGCTTCGCGCAGACGGGCGCTTGCTGGCGCGTCGATGTCCCAGGCTTGCGCCGCATCGATGCCACGCGAGCCACGCAAGGTTGGCCAACCGCGGGTCAGGATCAAATCCTTGATCGAAACCGGTACGCCATCGAGCGCTCCGCAGGGTGCGCCTGCCCGCCAACGTGCTTCACTGGCGCGGGCCGCAGCCAGCGTATCGTCGGGGGCCAGATGACAAAACGCACGCAGGGTGGGATTCCAGTGCTCGATTTGCGCGAGTACCGCCTGCGCCACCTCGACCGGCGAGACCGCTCCACTGCGATACAGAGCCAGAAGTTCGTAAGCAGTGCAGTGGGTGAGTTCGGTAGGGATAGTTGGCATGGGATGGTGTCCTGGTCGGGGCTAGGGCTGCGATACTGACTTTCGTTCGCTGGTCTCGGCTGAAGGTGGGTCTAGTTGGCTTGATCGCGCCGCACAACGCTGATCGTGCCATTGATCTCGAGCACGGCCATGCGCACTTCATTGACGGTCGTGCACCCGGCCTGGCGCAAGGCGGCCTGCACCTCATGATGGCTGAGCTGGGCACTGGCCAGCACGTCTTCGAATAATCGGCCGTTGTGGATCAGGATCTGCGGCCGGCCTTCGACGAGGGCTTCGATTTTTTTGCTACGCGCCGTGGCCAGCGCGATTAAGAAATTGATTGTGACCAGGGTCGCAGCCGAGACCATGCCGCCGATTAACGAGTTGTCACCGCCATTCATGGAATTCTGCACTGCATTCGACAGCACCAGCAGCAAGACCAGATCAAAGGGTGACAACTGCCCAACCTGGCGTTTGCCGGTCACCCGCAGCAGTACCAACAGGAAGCCATACACGACGATGCCGCGCACGATAAATTCCCAGTACGGCAGTGAGGGGTGCAACATGCGTGAGCCTCCTAGTAGGTCCGACAACTTCGGACGTTAAACAGCGAGCCACGTTGCTGCACTCGGTCAACGATCACACCCGCCAACACACTCACGGGAGACAGGATCATCCCCTCAGCTGCGCAGACCCACCCCACGTTCCAGCAGGTAGAGACTCCAGGCCGTGAGCAGCAGCACAAAACCACCGATCACCATGAATGCCTGGTCAAGGGGAATGTCGCTGACCCCGAGGAAACCATAGCGGAAGGCATTGACCATATACAGAATGGGATTCAGCAGCGATACGTGGCGCCACAGCGCGGGCAGCAGATCGATGGAATAGAACACCCCACCCAGATAGGTCAACGGTGTCAGCACAAAAGTCGGAATAATCGAGATATCGTCGAATTTGCGCGCAAAGATCGCATTGATGAAACCAGCCAGCGAGAACAGCGCCGAGGTCAGCAGCACGACGGCGAAGGTCACGCTGTAGGAATGCACTGCGATATTCGTGAAAAACGAAGCGACCAAGGTGACCAGCGCCGCCACGCACACGCCGCGACAGATCCCACCGCACACGTAACCCGCGAGAATGATCACATTGGGTACCGGCGCTACCAGCATTTCTTCGATGTGGCGCTGAAACTTGGCACCGAAAAATGACGACACCACGTTACCGTAGGCGTTGGTGATGACCGCCATCATGATGATGCCGGGTGCGACGTACTGCATATAACTGAAACCACCCATCTGGCCGATACGCGGTCCGATCAGCTGACCGAAGATCACGAAATACAGACCCATGCTGATGCCCGGCGGCAGTATGGTTTGCAGCCAGATACGTAGAAAGCGATTGCATTCCTTGATCAGGATGGTGCTGAAGGCGACCACATAAAAACGATGCCCCAGGCTGTTTGATGCTCGCTGATCAGTCATGGTCGGTGTTCTCCTGTACCAGGCGTAAGAACAACTCCTCCAGTCGATTGCTCTTGTTGCGCATACTGGTGACGGTGATGCCCTGGCCCGAGAGCTGCGCGAAAACTTCGTTCAAATTCCGGCCACGGTCCAATTCAACTTCCAGACACTGATCGTCGATGCGGACGCTGGCGAAATCACCAAGCAGCGGTACAGCCGGCAGCGGCGCAGCGCAGTCCAGCACAAAGGTTTCCCGGTTCAAGGTAGCCAGCAGTTCGCGCATTGGCGAATTTTCGACTATTTGCCCGCCATCAATAATGGCGATATTGCGGCATAACTGCTCGGCCTCTTCGAGATAGTGGGTAGTCAGAATAATGGTGGTGCCGTCGCGGTTGAGGCGGTCGAGGAATTCCCACATCGAACGCCTGATTTCGATATCAACGCCGGCCGTGGGTTCGTCGAGGATCAACAGGCGTGGTTCATGCACCAGCGCGCGCGCGATCATCAGACGGCGTTTCATGCCACCGGACAAATTGCGCGAGATCTCATCGCGGCGCTCCCACAGCGCGAGCTGGCGCAAATATTTCTCAGCCCGCACGAGTGCCACGCGTCGTGGGATACCGTAATAGCCTGCCTGGTTAAGCAGGATTTCGAGCACGGTTTCAAATTGCGAGAAGTTGAGTTCCTGGGGAACGAGACCGATAAAAGATTTGGCCAGCGAAAAATCGTGATCGATATCGACGCCAAAAATCTGGACCTGTCCGCCAGTCTTGCGTACCAGCGAGCTGATGATGCCGATAGTAGTGGATTTGCCAGCACCGTTGGGGCCGAGCAGGGCGAAAAAGTCCCCCGCGTCGACGGTCAGATCGATGCCGCGCAAGGCTATCACGCCGTTGCGGTAGACCTTGCGCAGTCCAGCCAGGACTAGCGCGGGATGGGTGTTGTCCATGGTGTCTTGCGTGCCGTGCGACGCCGCGCATCGCCGCCGGCGAATGTAACACGATCTACCAACGGTTAAGCAGCCACCGCCGCCCGCCACCAAGGTGGCGGGCCAGCCGCGCGCAGACTTGGCTTGATGGGGATCGAACAATCCACAGCCGAACTTGCTTCGTCTACGCTTGTCCTCAACGAGTGGGCGCGAGTCAACACGCAAATATGAAACACAATCAGCGTCACTCATTGACTACCGGATGAGGACTTGCACAGAGCCCGTGACACGAGTGTGATATGACAGAGCAGATCGGATATACACCCAGCAGTCTGCGCAGCGGCCGCTAACGAGGAGAGCGCTTCGGCGAAACACACGATGCCAATCACCACCCGCCTGGTACTTATGCGTCACGCAAAATCGGACTGGTTCAGCGGTGACGGTGACGATTTTTCACGACCACTATCGGACCGCGGCATACGGGACGCGCGCCAGATGGGACGGTGGTTGTTAGAGGGCGGCTACCTGCCGGGCGCGATTATGAGTTCGCCGGCGCGTCGCACCCGCCAGACGCTGGAACTGGTCGCCGATGGTACGGGTCTTGACCTCGAGCCGCGCATTGAATGGATCGATGAGCTCTACCACGCCAGCGCGGGCACCCTGCGCACACTGTTACGGCGCGCCGAATCACGCCCCGCGCTGCTGGTGCTTGGACACAACCCCGGGCTGCAGGAGTTATTGGCCTTCCTGGTGGACGACGATCGTATGCTCGGGGGCTACGCCAAGAGTTTCCCGACGGCGGCGGTCTATATTTTGGATCTGGACGGAGAGCTTGCGGATGCAAAAGCGGGTTGCGCGCGCATCATTGCCCACCAGCGACCTAAGATGTTGCGGCCTGAGACGGCCACGGCGTTTCAGGGCAGGTAGGCAAAATACAGCATCGGGAAAAGCAGTACCGCGATGACATAAACCACCCATTCCAGCCCGCGGTCAGCCAGCCAACCCACGTAATGCAGCACGATGACGACCACAGCCGCCACGTAGTACAAAGCGATGAGTGTATTTTCCATTCCGTGATTCCCTCCAAAGAATCACAGCGCAATCGGTGGCTGTTGAGACGCGGGCGATGCTGGCATATTACACCGACCATCGCAGCAACTGGCATCGGCGCTTACGTTTGTGCCGGGATCTAATCGATCGTTAACAATTGTTATGGGCTCGCGCAGGTCATGTGCCTAGCGGCCAAGCGTACGCTTGCTTGAGTCCGGTCACACGTTTTGTGACCAGAGGCGCATAGACACCGCGCTAGACCCATCACCAACGATGTGCCGGACATGGTTCGACCGCACCGCGCCGCATCAGGAGATCCGCAATCCATGGCATCTTCCGAGAGTCTGATCGAATTTCCGTGCGAGTTCCCGCTCAAGGTCATGGGCCTGTCAGGGCAAGACTTCGACACCTTGGTGGTCGAGATCGTGCGTCGTCATGTCACCGAGATAGATGATGGCGCGGTGCGCGTGAAACCCAGCCGCGAAGGCAAGTTTGTTTCGTTGACGGTCACCGTGTGGGTCGAAACCAAGCAGCAACTCGAGGGGCTTTACACCGAGTTGAGCGGCCATGAACGCGTTCTCATGGTGTTATGAAGCTTTTGGTGCGTGATCTCGGGCAGGCTGACTATCAGCGCTGTTGGACTGCGATGCGCGAATTCACCATGGCGCGCGGGCCGACAAGCGACGATGAACTGTGGACCGTGCAGCATCCTGCGGTGTTTACCCTGGGACGCGCCGGCAAGCCGGAGCACATTCTGGCCGCCGGCGATATTCCCATCGTACTGAGCGACCGTGGTGGGCAGGTTACCTACCACGGACCCGGACAGTTGGTGGTTTACACCTTGCTCGATACCCAGCGCCTGCGCATCGGTCCACGGGAACTGGTGCGCCGACTGGAGCAGGGCGTGATCGAAGCGCTCGCCGGGTTCGGCATCGACGCCCAACGACGCGCCGGCGCTCCCGGGGTCTATGTCGAGGATGCCAAAGTCGCTGCGCTCGGATTGCGATTGCGTAACGGCATGAGTTACCACGGGCTGGCCTTGAACGTTGATCTCGATCTTGAGCCCTTCTTGCGCATCAATCCCTGCGGTTATGCGGGCTTGCGCGTCACCCGCCTGGCTGATCTCGGCGTGGCGCTCAATTGCGCGGCGGTGACGCCGCGTGTGCTGCCTAGTCTGGCGCGGGCCTTGTACGGCGACACGCCCGTGGACTTGGTTTTCGGCGCTCCATCGCCACTAGTGGTATGAACGGCGGAATGAATAGACACTAACGGCGAACGCGCGCCAACCGTACTGTCAGAGTGAAGAGCATGGACAAGGACAACCCCAACCAACCGACTCGCGCCCAGCGCGGCGTAGACAAGGTCGCGCGCATTCCGATCAAGGTCGAGCCCACCGTCGGCGCGTTGCCCCGCAAGCCGCCATGGTTGCGCGCGCGCGCGCCCACTGATCCCCGTGTGCAAGAATTAAAAGCATTACTGCGTGCCGAGGGCCTGCACTAT
>JANOXY010000667.1:0-7038 GCA_031418675.1 Pseudomonadota bacterium | reverse complement strand
GCACAAAAAGATTTTCCATGGCGTGGTTGTGATCCGCCGGGTCGACGGTGATGTGGCCGCCACCCGCCGCACCCAGCGCGCTACTCGGCAGGGCACGGCTCGCCGCGGGCACTTGATCACGAACCTTTGCCTGCAAAGTGGTGCCCGGTTGGTCGAGCAGACGCACCTGTACGCCGCGGATGTTTGAACGCAGCAACTCGGCCTCGGACTGCGGCACCGCGATGCGCACCACGGGTGTGGTGGGCTCAAGCACGTAGGCCACCACCTCGCCTTTTTTCACATAACGGCCCTCCAGATTTTGGCTGTCGGGGATCTGCAGGTGGCCTGCCACCGGGGTCTTGATCACCAGGTGGTCTTGCTCTTCGCGTAGTACCGCGAGGTCGGTCTCCAGGCGCGCGATTTGCTGCGCCAGGCTGGTGAGTTCGTGGGGGTCGCGGATCCGCGCCGCGCTGCGACGCGCACGCATTTCTTCAAGATCGAAACCGAGTGCGGCTATGCGTGCGTTCAATAAAGGATTGCTTATCCGTGCGAAGGGTGTGCCGGCGGGCAGGGACTGGGTGTGGCTGGGAAAAGGGATGGCGCTCAAGCTGCCCTCGGCACCGGCCCGCACCTCGCCATGGGATGGCAACCACACAACACCTTCGCCGTGGGTAGCCAGTGGCAGGGGCAAAACCAGCAGCAAGCCGAGGATCGCGATAACACTGGCCACTAGTGCAACAGCGGCGCGTGCGCGCTGGGCTTGCAGCTGCGGTGCATAAGCGACAAACAGACAGCCGCGCAATAACGGCCAGCCGAGCTGACCCAATACCACCCATAATCCAAGCAAGAGTCCCAGCGCCGGCACGGCACCGGCCACCAGCAGCGCCATCGCAGCGGTGACCAGCAGACGATAAACACAGGACGCGGCGCCATAACAAAGCAGCCACAGCCGCTCAGCGGTCGTCGCTTCGAGGCTGACCGCCGCGCGCAGTCCGAGCACGTGGCGCTGCAACAGGTAGAGCCAGTAGCGGTTGGCGCGCGGGGCAAGATTAGGCATCTCGATAGCGTCGGCAAACACGTAGTAGCCGTCGTAACGCAGCAGCGGATTACCGTTGAAGAGCAAGGTCGAAATGCTACCGATCAGCAGGGCGGTGTAAGCAAGATCCTTGACCAGACCTGCTTCAACCAGACTGAAAACCACGGCCGCGATGGCCGCGCACAAAAGTTCTGCGAGCACCCCCGCCGCGCCCACCATAATGCGCCGGCGCTTCTCGGCAAAACCCCAGGCGGCGGATGCATCAACGTAGGGGATCGGCATCAGCAACATAAAAACGATGCCAACATCGTGGACCTCACCACCCCAGCGCTTGACCGCCAGGCCATGGGCCAGTTCGTGCACGGTTTTGATCACGACATACACCACCGGCATCAGCAGCCAGGCGTCGGCCGCGTAACCGCGCACAGCCCAGTAACCGACAATTTGCGGCCAGGTGGACAGACAGGCGCAAATCCCACAGAGCAAAAGTGCCGCTGCGCCGAGGGCGCCAGCACGGCTGAAGAGCAGGCGTGCCAGGCCCAGGTGCCGCGTGAGCAGCGCATCGGGATCCGGCAGCCGCAGGCGCATGCTCAGGGGTGACAACCAGCGCGCAAAGCGCTTACGTTGTAAGAGCGCACGGGCACGCTGGTGCAGATCGGCGGCATCCTGCGTGCCGCCCCAGTAGAGCAACTCGGCCTGGTGCAGCGCATTGATCACGGCGCTCAATTCCGTTTCGTCCAAGGCATCACCGCCGCGGTGCAGTGTGGCCTGGACCGTGGCCAGACTGCGTTCACCGTTCAGCAACCGCACCACCGCGAAGGCGGTTTCGTTTAATCGTTGCCAACTGCCGCTGGCGGCGTCGCGCAGCAGATACCAGCGCCGTCCGCGATAGCGCTGGCGCGAGACCTGTACGGTATCGCGCAGTCGCACACGGCGCGGCGCCATGCGCGCCCACAAGCTGTCGCCCTGCACGACCGCGCTCACGGCACGCGCCACCACAGCCACAAGCGCACCCGATCAAGCAGCGCGTGGCTCCACACCCACCACAGTCGTCGTGCGCCGGTTTCGATGCGTCCGACGCCCTGCATGCCGGGGCGCAAGTGGCTGCTTTCACCGCTTAATAGGGCGTCGACCTTAAAAACATTGCGGCCATCCTTGGTTTGCGCAACGCCCAGCACTTTGTCGACGGTGAAGGGCAGGGGTGCGGCGGACCAGGCGGTCAGGGCCAGCGCGCCGTGCTGACCTGCGCGGACTTCGGCAACATCCCGTTCATCCACTTCGAGTTCCACGCGATAGTCATCCAGCGGCGCGATCTCAAACAGCACTTCGCCACGCGTGACTGGCGCGCCCATGGCACGACTGAGATCACCTGTAATCACCATGCCGGCGAAGGGTGCAGTCAAACGTGCTCGTGCGATTTGGGTTTCGACTAAAGCCAGTTGTGCGGCGGCTTTACCCAGCTGCGCTTTGCTGATGGCCGCTTCGGCGCGATCGAGTTTGGCCACCGCCTGGCGCAAGCTCTTTTCGGCTTCGGCACGTTCGGCCAACCATTTACGTCGTTCAAATTCCAGACTCTGGGTGTCGAGCACGGCCAGTACGTCACCTTGTTTAACGACGTCGCCGGCGCGCGCGGGCGCTTCGAGCACGTAACCATCGATAGGCGCAACGATGGCGCGCTGAATGCTGCCGCGCAGGGTCGCGGGGGCGGCGACACGATAGGTGCCGGTTAAAAAACTCAGCGCGAGGATCAGCAACAAAGCCAGCGCGCCCGCGAGCCTGACTCCACGCCGATGGCTACCACCGAAAGCCGTCAGTGCCACCAGCAGACGTGCACCGGGCGAGGCTTCCGCATCCCGTCGCGTGCGCAATAGGCGTGCGATATCGTTGCTGATGGCGCTCAGAGTGGTGATTTCGAGTGCGTTGAACGCTGCGCCGCGATGGCGACATAAAGTGAGCGCACCCACACTCGTCGCGCCGTCGCGCAGTGGCAGGCTGCACACCGCCAGCGCATTCTCGTGGCCGCACAATTGTTCGTGGGCAAAGCTGGCTACGCTGGCATCTTGGGTCAGCGCTGGTGCCGCGACCGCGCAACCTTCGTCCAGTGCTTCTTCCATGGCCGCCGCCAAGGCACGATTGCTGCTCGTCGTGGGGTCAAAGCTGGCGGTGTGGGAACGGGCCAGTAACTCGACCCGTTCGCCGCGGATCAGACCGATGCTTGCGCTATCAGCGCGGGCCAGTGCGGCAACACGGATCGCCATCGCCGTGGCAGCTTCGCGCAGATCACGCGCAGCGAGCGCCGCACTCAACAGTTCAAGGTGCGCAGTGTTGGCCGGCCCTGCTTGACCGGCCAATACCAGTGGCAGCCACGCCGCGCTCCAATCGATCAACTTAAACAAGGTTTCCTGTTGGCCGGCGCCAGGCGGTGACAGTTTGAGTACCAGGAGCGCATCGGCGTGGGTGCGGTGGGACAGGCGGCGTCCGAGCAGCACGGTGCTGGCGCCGGGCGTCTGCACCATCACCTGCGGTTCGCCACCCAGCTGCAGTCGTTCGGCGAGGGCGGCGATGTCGGCATCGGGGTCGGCACCGAGTGGCCACCTCGCGCTGCCCTCATCGCTGCCAACGGGGTGCATGGCATAGCTCACCTGGGCGGCGGTCAGCGTCGGGATCATCCTGCACACCAGCTCCAGCCACGCGGCGAGGCGCGAATGCTGTGGTGAGCTGGACGTGAACGCTTGCTCCGCGCTGCGCCCAGGGGCAACTGCCGTGAGCGGTAAGCGCGTGATTTTTGGTTGCGGTACAGACATGGGCAGATAGGCGCTCTGAATGGGACGCCGGCCACAACGAAGCCGGCGCAATCAAGGCAGCAGCGGCCTGCCACAGCTTGAACTTTAACGCGCCCGCTGGGGCTGAAAGCTAAAGTCGCCTGAGCTTTGCACGCTATCGTCGCGTAAGCGTTGAAAAACCAAGGAGTGCGCGTGGCAAACCCAGACCAGCAGGCCGTCGGAGCTCTTGCATCGCTCTCGGGCACCTTCATGCGCCCGGACTGGCCAGCCAGCGCGCAGCTCCCCGACGAGCCGCGTAATGCCTATTTGACGGTGCTGAATGGCAAGCTGGTGGGCCGCACCTACCACATTGGCTCGGGCCGCTTGATCCTGGGCCGCGCGGAGGATTGCGACATCGTGCTCGATGACGAAGGTGTGAGCCGGCGCCACGCCTTGTTTGTGGTCACGCCCGATGGTCGCGTGGTGGTGGAGGATATTGGTTCGACCAATGGCACCCTGGTTGAAGGTGAACTCGTCAATGTGCGTGAACTGCTGGGCGGTGAGCGCATGAAGTTCGGCTCCCACACCGTTTTCAAGTTTGAGTTTCGTGATGCCATTGAAGAGAGTTACGCAACCTATCTCTACGAGTCAGCGACCCAGGATCGTTTAACGCGGGTTTATAACGAGCGCTACCTGCGCGAGCAGCTGGAGCTGGAGTTTGCCTGGCATCACCGCCATCGTTTGCCACTGTCCCTGATCTTCCTCGACATCGACCACTTCAAATCGATCAACGACGCCTACGGTCATCTGGCCGGCGACGAGGTGTTGAAACAGGTCGCCCAGCGTTGCCATGCCGCGACCCGCAACGAAGATGTCTTTGCCCGCTACGGTGGCGAAGAGTTTGCCTGCCTGCTGCGCCAGACCGACAAGCGGGCGGCCATACCCTTGGCCGATCGTATGCGTAAGGCGGTATGTGAGGCGCCGTTTCGCATCACCGTGCGTGGCCATGAGCTGTCGGTGGAAGTGACCATCTCGGCCGGGGTGGCGCAGCTGAAAGCCGGCACTGAAAGCGCCGAAGCCCTCATTGCCGAAGCCGACCGCCACCTGTATGCAGCCAAAAATGCCGGGCGCAACCGCGTGGTTTCGGCGATCAGCAGCGCCTGACACCGCGATTACCCACCTCGACCTCGCCTGTGGCGCTTTCTTGCGCCGATTGTTCGTTAGAATCCGAGTCCACTTAACCGGGGAGCGACTGGCATGGCAAATCAAAAGATTGAATTGAGTTGGGCGGATCTTCTGAAGATGGGCGACGAAGTGAAGGCCGAGGATGGACCGGGGTCCAAACACTGGGATCCCAAGGGCTCCGAGACCAAGCGTGTCAACGAACTGTTCATGCGCGCGCTGCGTGAAAACCACGGCAAGGTGCCGGGCGAGCTGGAAGCCATTCCTGGCCTCATCATTACCACCATAGGCGCCAAGACCGGCGAAAAACGCGCCGTGCCTCTGGCTTATCAGATCATTGATGGTCGCCTGGTGATCGTCGCATCCATGGCCGGTGCCAATCGCAATCCGCCCTGGTTTCACAATCTGGTCAAAAATCCCGAAGTCCTGGTGGAGATGAACGGCGAGACCTTCAAGACCACCGCTGTTGTCACGGAGGGCGCTGACCGCACCTATTTGTACAACAAGGTCGCAGCAGCACTGCCTGCCTTCAAGGAATACGAAACGCGCACCTCGCGGGTGATCCCCGTGGTCGAACTAAAGCGCGTCAGTTAACAAGGCTGCGTCATCTAATGCGACGGTGCGGATGATCGGCGCCGTCAGGTGGCGCAAACATGCGACGCGTGGTGGCTGTTAACATGGGCGCCCCATCGGGACAGGAAGCGCAGACATGGCCAAAGCTGAATGGAATGGCGCGGTGATCGCCGAATCGGAAGTCTTCGAAATCGTCGAAGGCAATGTGTATTTTCCGCGTGCGAGTGTGGTGGCAAGTCATCTCGCACCCAGCGCGACCCATACCGTATGCGGCTGGAAAGGCACTGCCAGCTACTACGATTTGATCGTCGGCGACGAGCGCCTGGGTGATGCCGCCTGGTATTACCCGACACCCAAAACCGCCGCCGCCAACATCACCGATCACATTGCGTTCTGGCGCGGGGTGGTGGTGACCCGCTGACGGCGCAGTGGCGTGGCTGTTGTGCTAGGCGTCGACGACAAACTTCGGCCAGGTGGCCATGTAGTCGATGAAGGGCGGGCCCAGAAACTGCTTACGCAGATAATCCCGTGTTACCGGTAGTGGGCTGGGCTCAAAATCCCCATGGGCGGCGGCATGGGGAAAATCGTGATGCAGGATCGCAGCACGACCGAGCAGCGCAAAATCGATACCTGCCTCCAATACTTCGCGCGCCTGACTGGGCCGCATGATCTTGCCGGCCACGCCTAGCCGCGTTTGACCACGCTCGAGCGCGGCGAACCAGGCCAGCAGACTGCGTCCGTGGAAGGCTTCTTCCTGCGGTTCTTTGAATACATCCCATAGGGACATATCGAGGTAGTCGAGCTGGCCGCTCTGCATGAGCTGGGCCGCGATGCTGAGCGCTTCGCTCATGTTCATGCCAAAGCGTTCGGGTGACAGGCGCACACCGAGTTGAAAATCAGCGCGACAGCGCTGACGGATGCCGGCGATGACATCGAGCAAAGGGCGCAGGCGATTCTGTAGTGAACCACCGTAGTGATCGTCGCGACGGTTGGTCTCGGCGCTCATGAATTGGCACAGGACATAACCGTGGGCGCCATGCAGCTCGACGCCGTCGAAACCCGCGCGCTCGGCGCGCTCGGCAGCGCGCACGAAGGCTTCGACCAGTTCTTCGATTTCCGCCACCGTCATGGCGCGTGCGCCGAATTCCTGGTTGTCCGATGGACACAAGGGCGCGTGACCGATGAGTGCGGCTGCGGAATGTGTCAAGCACGGTGAGACACCGCTTGGAAATAGTTTAGTGTCGAATTCGCCGGTGCAGTGTCAGCGTCGGACACCGGTCTCGGCCAATTGATCCCGGCCGCCGTCGGTAGTGCTGGCGGCACAGGGCGACGCTGCGTGAAGCGCGCCGGGTTTAATTCGAATGCGCCGTCCAGAACCACCTGGTGTGCCGCGTAGCACTGTTGGGCTTGACCGCTATGCATCGCCGCCGGTGTCATGTAGCCAATGCCGGAGTGGCGGTGCTCGTCGTTGTACCAGGCGAAGAAGATTTGGCAGAACGCGCGTGC
>JANOXY010000666.1:0-1999 GCA_031418675.1 Pseudomonadota bacterium | reverse complement strand
GTGCGGACCGGCTGATTGCCCGGCTGCGGACACTGTCCGGAATTATTGCCCTCTTCTCGCATGGCCAGTTCGGGCGCGTTATGGGTGTGAGATGGATCGGGCTGCCGATCGTCCAAGCGCAGCATTTCCTCCTCGGCACTGCATCCGTCAGTGTTCTTGGGTTTGGACATGATCGCACCGATGAACCGGCCATCGTCGCGTGGAACACGAGCGCGAAAGATCGGCCGTGAGCCGGTCTGAGTAGTTTCCGGGGCTATCGTCGGCCGCACGAAGGCATACCCTATCGCACAGCATCGCGCCGCTCGGATCGCGCCGCTCGGAAGGAATCCGTGATGGTCCGAAGACTTTGTGAAAATAGGAGAACACCATGGCCGGACTCACTTTGGCAGCGCCACGCGCAGCCCTCAGCATTGCCCGAAGCGCTTCCACGGGCGCATTCGCCACGCTGATATTGTTTGTGCTGTGTTGGACCGTGGCCGCTGCAGGGATCGCGGGCTCCCACGCTTTCATCGGCCTATTCACGCTCAAGGCTGCCGGATCAACGGCCGCGCTTTTGGAGGGCGGCCTGTGGGCATGGTTGGGTGGCGGCATCGGCGGCATGCTGATTGCTCACTGCTACAATCTGTCAGGCCGCATATTTGACAACTGAATTCCGCGTCGCCGTGATCTGGAACCGCGGTTCAGTGTCCGGCCCAGCCTAAGGTGCCGGTTATTGAAAGTGGTGCGCGGACGTAGACCGCGTCTTCGTATCCTGTTGTGCCAGATCAAACATCATCACCGATTGTTGGGGCATCTGATCCCAATACGGCAACATATCCCATTCACCCATAGAAACGAGGCATCACCATGCAAACCGAACAGATTCAGGTAACCGGCATGACTTGCGGTGGCTGCACCAACAACGTCACGCGTGCGCTGAAGGCAATTCCCGGTGTAGGCGATGTGGACGTTTCGCTCGCGGCTGGCGAAGCCACAGTACAGTACGACGAGCGCCGGGCCTCACCCGAACAATTGAAGTCAGCCGTCAAAAGCGCTGGCTATGGCGTCGATGCCAAGGGCGCACAAAGCCGCTCAGGCAAGAGTGGCTGCTGCGGTTGACGAGCACTGATTGCACCAGCGCGACACCGCATTCGCCGGGCGTGGGGGTATCTATTCATGACAACCAGCACGCTCGACGTCAGGGATTTGTTTTCGGCCCTGGACGCACATGGCATAGAACGGCAGTTGCTGCGGATCTCAGGCGTGGGTCGCGTGTCGGTACATCCGGCTTCGGGTTCGACGACCGTTGTCTACGATCCCAGGAAAACTAATCTCGCTGAAATTCAGGCCGCGATCAAAGAATGCGGTTTTCATTGTGCGGGCGAAGCCCTGCCCAAGCATGTATGCCAAGACCATCGAATGTCGGACAGTTCACACCTCGCGGCACCAGTTAGCGAGAGCAACCCCGCGCCGTCCCACGAGCATGCGGGTCATAACGGGAGCGATGCTGGAAAGAAGCTGACTGGCGCGACGCCCAATCGAAATACTCATGGCGGCGAAAAGAGCGATGCGATGGCCCATGAAATGGGCCACGGCGCAGGCCAGGACATGCAGGGCATGGCCCTCGCTATGCGCAACCGTTTCTTGATCGCGCTCGGCTTCACGATACCGATCTTTTTTCTTTCGCCGATGGGCATGGACTCGATCAAGGTCTCTCCGCCATTCGGCCTTCGCCTCGATCTCGTGCTGTTCGTGCTGGCCAGCGGCGCCATACTTTATCCCGTCTGGCCTTTCGTCGTTGCCGCGTACCGCGCGCTTCGCAACGGCGTGGCCAACATGGCGGTGCTCGTCGTCCTCAGCGTCGGGACTGGGTTTCTGTTCAGCGTCGGCTCGACCTTCGTCTTTGGCGGCCAGCAGTTCTATGAGGCTTCGGCGCTTCTGCTGGTTTTCATCCTGCTCGGACATTGGCTCGAGATGCGGGCTCGCGCCGGAGCCTCTGATGCCATCCGTTCCCTCATGG
>JANOXY010000665.1:0-1628 GCA_031418675.1 Pseudomonadota bacterium | reverse complement strand
TGCCGGCCAGAACAAGCTGCATCTCAATCTGTTCGTTCGTTACTGATGGGCACGCCGATGACAACTCGATCAGCAGGCTCATCGCTCTCAGCAGGTAAGCCTCACTCAGCAGAAATGGCAATCAGTGCGCAGGAACCCCGCCGCATGAACGCTTCTCGTACCTACACCACGCTGGCATTGGCCATCGCAGCAGTGACGGGTCTCTCACTGCCGGTTGCGCTGCCTGCGTACGCCAATCCCGAAGGCGCGACGGTGGTCAGTGGTGAAGCCAGCATCCAGCAGATCGCGCCTGGGCAACTGGAGATCCGCAACGCCGCCGGCACCATCATCAACTGGCATGACTTCTCGGTCGGCGCAGGCGAAGCCACGCGTTTTATCCAGCCCTCTGCTGCCAGTGCAGTGCTCAACCGTGTCGTCGGCCAGAACCCTTCACAGATCCTGGGTCAACTCGCCTCCAATGGCCGGGTGTTCCTGATCAACCAGAACGGCATCGTGTTTGGTGCGGGCGCGAAGATCGATACGGCAGGGTTGGTCGCCTCGACGCTGAACATCACCGACGAGGATTTCCTTGCCGGAAGACTGCAGTTCGAGGGCGGCAACGGGAAAATAGACAACTCGTCTATTGAGAATTGGGGAATGCTGCAGGCCGGCCCCGGCGGCGAGATCGTATTGATAGCGCCGCAAGTGACCAACCACGGTGTGCTGAGTGTGGTGGGCGGGCAGCTGATCCTGGCGGCCGGGCAGAAGGTGCGCTTGGCCAGCCTGAATATCGACGATGTGACGGTCGAAGTGCGGGCGCCGTCGAACACTGCGTTGAACCTGGGTCAGTTGATTGCCGAGCGCGGTGCGATTGGTTTGTTGGGCGGCACGGTGACCAACAACGGGCTGATCAGTGCGACGAGCCTGTCGCGTGATGCACAGGGGCGTGTCGTTCTATCCGCGAGTGGCTCGCTGGGGCTGGGCCGTGACTCGAGCATCGATGTCAGTGGTGTGCGCGGGGGTGACATCCGCCTCACGGCCAACGACACGGCGTTGGTGCGCGGCAGCCTGAACGCAACCGGCACGACCGGCACGGGTGGAAGCATCGACATCACGGCGCCGAACACGGGTTTGTTCGGCGATGTACGCATCGATGCCAGCGGGGCGGCCAACGGTGGGCGCGTGCGTGTGGGCGGTGGCTTCCAGGGTCAGGCGAGCGACATTGCCAATGCCACGCACACGGTGGTGGAGCGCGGCGCGCGCATCGCCGCGAATGCGACTCAGAATGGTCGTGGCGGTGATGTGGTGCTGTGGGCGGACGACAGCATGCGCTTCATGGGCGAGATCAGTGCGCGCGGCGGGCTGCAGAGCGGCAATGGCGGCAACGTGGAAGTGTCGGGCCACCAGCGGCTGGGCTTTGATGGCACGGTGGACGTGGGCGCCTTTGCGGGGTTGTCGGGGCAGATCCTGCTGGATCCGAACAACGGCAGCATTGTGACGGGCAGTGCGGCGAGCCCTGAGGCGGCGGACGGTGTGATCCTGTTCGGCGATGCGGCGGGCACGGACCTCACGATCAGTGAAGGCGCACTGGAAGCCCTCACCGGCAACGTGGATCTGCAGTTCCAGCAGAACCTCACCGTGAACAGCGG
>JANOXY010000664.1:0-6581 GCA_031418675.1 Pseudomonadota bacterium | reverse complement strand
GCGCTGGCCGACATCGCCCATGAAGAAAATCCACGCATGGCGACCGGCCTGGCCGAACTCGATCGTGTGCTCGGGGGAGGATTGGTGACCGGCTCCGTGGTGCTGCTGGGCGGCGATCCCGGCATCGGCAAAACCACCCTGCTGCTGCAAAGCCTGGCGGCGGTCAAAACCACTGCGGGTGTCACGGCGCTCTATGTCAGTGGCGAAGAATCGGCGTCTCAAATCGCGTTGCGCGCAGAGCGCCTGAAACTGCCGGCTGCTGATTTGCTGCTACTGACCGAGACCGATGTCGACCGCATTCTGGACGAAGCAGCGCGCTTGAAACCCGCAGTCATGGCCATCGATTCGATCCAGACCGTGTTCAGTGAATCCTTGCAGTCACCCGCCGGCAGTGTTGCGCAGGTACGCGAATGTGCGGGGCGCTTGGTGAGCTTTGCCAAGGCCAGCGGTACGGCGGTTTATCTCATAGGACACGTGACCAAGGATGGCTCGATTGCAGGCCCACGCGTACTTGAGCATATGGTTGATGCCACGCTCTATTTCGAAGGTGATCCCGACGGCCGTTATCGCATGATACGCGCCATCAAAAACCGCTTTGGCGCCGTAAACGAGCTCGGGGTGTTCGCCATGAGCGACGGCGGTTTGCGTGAAGTCAGCAATCCCAGCGCGATTTTGTTGTCACGTCACGGTGAGCCGGTGCCTGGTTCGGTGGTCATGGTGACGCGCGAAGGTACGCGTCCGCTGTTGGTGGAAGTGCAGGCTTTGGTTGATGAATCTCAGCTCGGTAATGCGCGACGGGTCACGGTCGGCATCGATCAGAACCGCTTGTCTATGTTGCTCGCGGTGCTTAATCGTCACGGTGGTATCGCAACCGCCGGTATGGATGTTTACGCCAACATAGTCGGCGGTGTGCGTGTCACCGAAACCGGTGCCGATCTGGCAATCGTGATGGCGGTGCTGTCCAGTTTGCGCAATCGGCCCTTGCCGATGGATCTGGTGGCTTTTGGCGAGATCGGTCTGGCTGGTGAAATTCGCCCGGTGACCGGTGGTCCCGAGCGCCTGCGCGAAGCAGCCAAACATGGTTTCAAACGTGCGATCGTGCCGCGCGGCAACGCGCCCAAACCCTTGCCCGCCGATATGGAAGTGCACGTTGTAACGCGCCTTGAAGAGGCCTTGCAGGTCAGCAAATCTTTCGACCATTGAGCTCACCATCACACACCGGCCTGCTACCGGACATCGCGCCGCTTATTTGAGCCCCCAGGAACCCGAGTCGTACGCCTGATCGGTTCATTTCGAAGGGTCTTTGGCACCTTGCTCGACGCTACGGATATCAACTGCGCCCGCGCGGGTCGACCCCGCGAGATTGCCAGGCGCGATAGGGCCTGCAGCGTCAGCCGTCGCCGTCGTGCAGTATCTCCTGCGGGGCAACACTAGCGCCGGAGGGGCCCGTGCCGGCGATGGTCAATCGCGCGGTTTTAACCGCGCGTTCGGCGGTTTGAACGATTTCTATAGTGATGTGATCGATGCGGAAGGCAGTGCCCGTAATCGGGATATCTTCGAGCGTTTCGAGTATCAGCCCGTTGATGGTCTTTGGCCCGCCGGTTGGCAGGCCGAACCCATAGACGCGATTGATGGCACGAATGTTTGCGCTGCCGTCGACCAGAAAACTACCGTCTTCCTGCGGATATACATCACGCGAATAGATCTGCGGGTCGGTAGTGAACTCACCCACCACTTCTTCAAGCAGATCCTCAAGCGTGACCAGGCCTTCGATGTCGCCATATTCGTCGACCACAAATGCCATACGCTGCTTCTGCTTTTGGAAATTCAACAGTTGCACATACAGATCGGTGGTCATGGGTACGTAATAGGGTTCAACCAGCAAAGCACGCAGATCGGTAATCGTGAGGTCGTCGCCGGAGCGCAAGGTTTTGGCCAGGCGTCGCAGATGGAGCAGACCTTCGATATTGTCGATATTGCCGGCGTAGCAGGGCACCCGTGTGTGGCGGCAGTTCATCAATTGTTCAAGTACATCGGGCCATTCGTCGTCAAGATCAATGCCGTAGATGTCACCGCGCGGCACCATGATGTCTTCGACGGTGGCAGTCTCGAGATCGAGAATGCCGAACAGCATCTGTTGATGCTGCTGTGGAATCATGGCGCCCGCCTCTTTCACGACCGTGCGCAGTTCTTCGCGGCTGAGTGATTCGCGGGCGCGCTTCAGTTCACGCACCCCAAGCAGGGCCAGCACCCCGTTGGAAACCCAGTTCAGTGACCACACGAATGGCCACAGCGCAAACTGCAGTGGACGCAAGACAAAGGCTGCAGGGAAGGCGATACGTTCGGGATGGATGGCCGCCAGGGTTTTAGGCACAACTTCGGCAAACACCAGTACCACCGCTGTCAGAACCGCGCTCGAGGCGATCAAGGCACGTTCTCCCCACAGCTCCAGGGTCACGACGGTCGCAATCTGTGCGATCACAATATTGATGAAGTTGTTGCCAAACAGCAGCAGGCTGATCAGACGGTCTGGTCTTTCGAGCAGCTTTTGCGCCGACTGGGCGGCGCGATGGCCGCGTTCGGCGAGGTGTTTCAGACGATAACGATTGAGCGTCATCATCGCGGTTTCTGAGCTGGAGAAAAAAGCCGAGACCAGAATCAGCAGCACCAGCACAATCGCCAGCATGGCCAGCGACTGGCCGCCCATGTCAGTAAATTTAACGCCGTCCATCAGGCTCTATGCAGCACCAGTTCAAGCACAAATTTGGAACCAAAAAAGCCCAGTGCCAGCAGCACAAAGCCCGAGATCAGAAACCGCACCGCGCGCCGACCGCGCCAATGCCATTGATGGCGGCCAATGATCAAGACCGCGAAAGTCAGCCAGGCCAGCGCGGAAAAGACGATCTTGTGCCCCAGATGCTGGCCACGCACGTCTTGGATGTAGGGCACACCGACGATCAGTCCAAGACTCAACAGCGCGAAAGCGATGCCGGTCAACTGAAACATGAGCTGCTCCATGATGGCCAGCGGTGGCAGCAGGCGCAGCACCGGTGCATGGCTCTTGAGCCGGCGCGCAGCAAAGTTCAGATAGATGGCCTGCAGCGTCGCGATGGCGAACAGACTGTAGGCGATCAATGACAGTCCGATATGCAGCGCGAGCCCGGCCGGCATTTGCTCCAACACACGTTGATCGGTAAACAGCAGTGAGACGCCGATGATGACGGCGGTGAAGGGCAAAATGACTAGATTCAAGCTAGCAACGGGTGCGCGCAAGGTGGCGAGGATGGCGATGCTTGCGATCAGCCAGGCGACCAACGAGGCTGCACTGAAGATGCCGAGGTTGATACCGCTGGCGGTGACGACCATCGGATAAAGCGCCAGCGCGTGGGCGGTGACGGCGACGAAGGCGATCACAGCGGTACTGATACGCGGCGCTGGGGGGGATGCCGCGCGCGCGATTTCGGACGTTTTTACCGCCACGGTCAGGTAAGCAACGATGGCCGTGAGCCCCAAAATAAATACATTCATGGGCATGGGATGAGGGCTACTCGGGCGTCGATGATGGCATAATTGCCATCGCTAATGAAGCGCACCCGGACACCACTCCGGCCCTCACAACGAGCCAATCAGACGCATCCGCATGTTCAATAACCTGACCGGTCGACTTAGTGCAGTCGTCAAGAATCTGAGCGGGCGTGCTCGCCTGTCCGAAGAAAATATCGACGAAGCATTGCGCGATGTGCGTATTGCGCTGCTGGAAGCCGACGTCGGCCTGGAAGTGGTGCGGGATTTCATCGCCGATGTGCGAGTGCGCGCCATTGGCCAGGAGGTGATCGGTACCCTGACACCAGGGCAGGCTTTGATTCGGGTCGTGCGCGACGAACTGACACGCCTGATGGGCAACGAAAATCGTGCACTCGACCTTGCGGCGACACCGCCGGTGGTGGTGCTGATGGCTGGCCTGCAGGGCTCGGGCAAAACCACAACCACTGCCAAGCTCGCACGCCGACTTTCTGAAAACGAAAAGAAACGAGTCGGCTTGGTGAGTTGCGATATCTATCGTCCAGCCGCTATCGAGCAGCTGGCGGTGCTGGCCCGCGAGGTCGGGGCAAGCTGCTATCCAAGTCCCGCCAATACGAGTCCCGAAAACATCGCTTTGGCGGCTATTGATTTAGCCAAGCGTGATTTCTGCGATGTTCTGATCGTCGACACGGCCGGCCGTCTGGCCATTGATGTCGAAATGATGGACGAGATCAAACGTATCCACGCCGCCATCCATCCCCACGAAACGCTCTTCGTGATCGATTCCATGATGGGCCAGGACGCGGTCGCCACCGCGCGCGCCTTTAATGACGCTTTGCCCTTGACGGGTGTCGTGCTGACCAAGACCGATGGCGACGCACGAGGTGGTGCGGCCTTGTCGGTGCGGCGCGTGACGGGCAAGCCCATCAAGTTCCTCGGCATCGGTGAAAAAACCGACGGACTCGAACCCTTCCACCCCGATCGTGTTGCCTCGCGCATCCTGGGCATGGGCGATGTGCTCGGCCTCATTGAAGAAGTTGAGCAGAAGGTCGACCAGGAAAAGGCCCTGAAGGTCGCCGCAAAGCTCAAATCGGGCAAGGGTTTTGATCTGCAGGATTTTCGCGATCAGATCGACCAGATGCGCAATATGGGTGGTATGCAGGCCTTGCTGACTAAACTGCCGGGTATGGGCGATCTGTCGGAAAAGGTTAAGAGCCAGGTCAATGACAAAGAATTGACCAAGCTCGCCGCGATTATCGATTCCATGACAGCGCAGGAACGGGAGTTTCCTGCCATCATCAAAGCTTCGCGCAAGGTCCGCATCGCCAATGGCTCCGGCAGCCAAGTGCAGGACGTCAACAAACTGCTCAAGCAGTTCCTGCAAATGCAGAAGATGATGAAAAAGATGACTAAGAAGGGAGCGTTGAAGAACCTCATGCGCGGTATGCGCGGGCAGATGCCGCCCGGCTTTCCTATGCAATGAAGGTAGCGCTCCGTTGGCGCCCCCGGTGTGATACGCGCTGCGTGTCACACCACGGTGCCCATTACTACCAGCGGAGCGAAGCACAGTGACATCACGCAAAGACGACGACCTCTACACCCGCGCCCTCGAATACCACCTCAATCCGCGCCCCGGCAAAATCGAAATCGCGGCAACCAAGCCGCTCGCCAACCAGGATGATCTGGCGCTCGCTTATTCACCCGGCGTGGCGGCACCCTGCGAGGCTATCGTCGCCGATCCCAACAGCGCTTCGCTCTACACTGCACGTGGCAATCTGGTCGCCGTTATTACCAATGGCACAGCGGTACTCGGCCTCGGCGCCATTGGGCCGCTGGCGGCCAAGCCTGTCATGGAAGGCAAGGCAGTGCTGTTCAAGAAGTTTGCCGGCATCGATGTCTTCGACATTGAAATCAACGAAACCGATCCAGACAAGCTAGTCGACATTATCGCGAGCCTGGAACCGACCTTCGGCGGCATCAACCTCGAAGACATCAAAGCCCCGGAGTGCTTTTTTGTTGAACAGAAATTGAAGGATCGGGTAAAGATCCCGGTTTTTCACGACGATCAACACGGCACCGCCATCATCTCGGCGGCCGCCATCATTAACGCGCTCGAAGTGGTGGGCAAGAATATCGCGGAGGTCAAACTGGTGGCCTCCGGTGCCGGCGCCGCTGCTATTGCCTGTCTGCGATTGCTCTATTCCCTGGGGTTACCCCGCGAAAATATTCTGGTGACCGATCGTGCCGGGGTGATCTACGAAGGGCGCGAGGAGCAGATGGATGAGCACAAAGCCTTTTTTGCGCGCAAGACCGCCCACCGCACCCTGGCCGAGGCTATGGTCGGTGCAGATATATTTCTGGGGCTGTCGGGACCGGGTGTATTAAATGGCGAAATGGTGAAAACCATGGCGCCGCGCCCGCTGATTCTGGCTTTGGCTAATCCAACTCCGGAGATCCTGCCCGAAGAGGCGCGTGCCGCACGCCCCGACGCCTTGATTGCCACGGGACGGTCTGATTATCCCAATCAGGTTAACAACGTGCTGTGTTTTCCTTACCTCTTCCGCGGTGCGCTTGACGTCGGTGCGACCACCATCACCGAAGAAATGAAACTTGCCTGTGTGCATGCACTGGCCCGACTCACCCGCCAGGAGGCGTCCGAAGTAGTGCTTGCCGCCTACGGTGGCGAGGCCATGAGTTTCGGGCCGGAATACCTGATCCCGAAACCCTTCGATCCGCGCCTCATTACTGAATTGGCGCCGGCTGTGGCCGAGGCTGCGATGCGTAGCGGTGTTGCTACGCGCCCGCTCGCCAGCCTCAAGGATTATCGCGATCAACTGAGCAAGTTTGTGTTTCAGTCGGTCCTGCTGATGAAACCGTTGTTCGAACGTGCGCGCCAGGACCGCAAACGTATCGCCTACGCCGATGGCGAAGCAGGCACGGTGCTGCGCGCCGTGCAGTCGGTGGTGGATGATGGCATCGCGCGGCCGGTGCTGGTCGGACGACCGCAGGTGATCAACAGACGCATCGTCGACCTCGGTCTACGCTTGGTTGCCGAGCGG
>JANOXY010000663.1:0-2538 GCA_031418675.1 Pseudomonadota bacterium | reverse complement strand
CGAAATCCGACTTCCTGGCCAGCATGAGTCACGAGTTGCGCACACCGCTCGGTGCGATCCTTGGCTTCGCGCAGCTCCTCGCTGCCGGCAAGCCGCCGGTGTCTCCCACTCAGCAGTCCAGCATCGATCACATCCTGAAGGCCGGCTGGTACCTGCTCGATCTGATCAACGAAATTCTGGATTTCGCACTGGTCGAGTCGGGCAAGCTGTCGTTGACTTTGGAAACCATTGCGCTGGACGACGTGCTGGTGGAATGTGGCGCCATGGTGGAACCGCTAGCGCAGGAGCGCAGCGTTAGCGTGGCACTGCCGCGCTTGGCCCAGACCTGCACCGTGAGCGCCGACCGTACACGCCTGAAGCAGATTCTGGTCAATCTGCTGTCCAATGCGATCAAGTACAACATTGCCGCCGGTAGTGTGGTGGTGGCGTGCGAAACCCTCGCGGCCGATCGGCTGCGAATTGCGATCAAAGACACTGGCCGCGGCCTTCCACACGAGCGATTGGCCGAGTTGTTTCAGCCCTTCAGTCGCCTCGGCCAGGAAGGTGGCAACGAGGTGGGTACCGGGATCGGACTGGTGATGTGCAAGCGGCTGGTAGAGATGATGGGCGGCACCATCGGTATGGAAAGCACGCTCGGTAGAGGCAGCGTATTCTGGATCGAGCTCAAGCTCTGCGCCGCAGTCGCCAAGAGCGCCGAGGTTCGGCAGCTGATACCTGCCACGCGGGAGCCCGCGCCCACCACCGGTACCACCCGTACGCTGCTCCACATCGAAAACAATCCCGCCAATCTACTGCTGGTTGAGGCGCTCTTGTTGAGTCGCACGGCGATCCGCCTGATCAGTGCGCGCGACGGCATCAAAGGCGTCGAGATGGCGCGCACCAGCTGCCCGGATGTCATCCTCATGGACATCAATTTGCCTGGCATCAATGGTTTTCAAGCACTCGCCCTGCTGCGCGCCGATCCGCTGACCGCGCACATCCCGGTCGTAGCCCTGAGTGCCAATGCCATGCCGCGCGTGATTCAGGAAGGTTTGGCCGCGGGTTTCTTCCACTACCTGACCAAACCGTTCAAGGTCGACGAATTGCTCGAGACGCTGGACGCAGCATTCCAGTTTGCCAGGCCGGACTTGCCGCAACTCGAAAGCGACGCTCAGGCGCGTGAGCAGTAGCAGTGAGCCACGGCGCGCGCGCCAAGGACAAGCCCTAGGGGTACTGCCGCGCGCTTGGTGAAAACGTAGTCCGCTACATCACATGTCGGCACGCAGCTAAACCTGAATGCCGCTGCGAACCGACCTCGGGAGTGACCGTGACGCCGACTACCCTCTGTAGAACAATGTTCGCCATTTCCTTGGTGATCACGTCCGGTTGCCAGCCGCCCACCGTCGCGCCCGCGCCACCGATCGGACTGACAGCAAGCGCAGCGCCTGGACAAATAACCCTGCGCTGGCCGGCCGTCGCCGGTGCGACCGGGTACCGCGTTTCTCGCGGCACAACAAGTGGCGTTTTCAGTTGGACCGTCGAAGTGGGCGCCAAAACGACCTACATCGACACGGCCGTGACGACTGTCCCGACTAAGTACTTCTATGCGGTTTCCGCAATGAATGCCCTCGGCATAAGCGCAAGCTCCACACAGACCAGCGCAACGCCCGGAAGCTATACCGGAGCACCATTTCTGATCGCGCCGGCCCACGAATCAAAACCCGTGCTCGGCATGGAATTCGAATGGAGCGATCCAGCGAGCTACACGTCGTATGCCTTTGTGCTGGTCGACCGCGCAACTGAACTGGTCGTGTATTCCACCGCGCTAAGCGCCAGCGCTGGCGCCTGTGCCAGCGGCACGACCTGCGTGCTTGGTCCTGGCATGCCGGGGTATCCACCGCCAGCCGTGCTCGATACCCGTGCCTTGAAGTGGACTGTACTGGGCAACGGTAGCTGGGCGATCGGTGGCAGTGGAAATTACAACCATATCTATCCGCTGCTGCCGGAAGCTGCGGATCTGGTGGCCAATTGGAATGGCAATACCGTGAGCCTCAACTGGCCGGCGTCGCTCGGTGCAACGCGTTATCACGCTGCCTTCATGAACTGGGCGTACGTGACTTCGTCGGAATTGCACGCTACCGCGTCAGCTTGCGTCGGCCTGGCGTGCGCAGCGACGGCGGATGTCAGCCAGATCCCCTTCGGCACGGTCCATGTTCGATTACGAGTGTGCGGTGCGAGTGGCGCCTGCAGCGCTGGCATCACTGCCGATGCCCACAAAGCCTGTCCGGCGGCGATGGCAGCGCCGGCTCTGATCACACCGCTCGAAGCCAGCGTCATGAATGGATTGACAACCCTGCGTTGGGCCGAACCGACCGCGGCCGAGCGCTACGCCATCCAGTTTCAGAAGGACGAGGGCGGCGCCCTGTTGAACATCGTCAAAGATGAAGTGCTGTGGCGCTCCCAGATCACCTGCAACGGACGCGATGATAAAACCGTCTGTACAAAAAACTACGGGCTCGGTGTCGGCAACTACCTTGCGCTGATCAGTGCCAGTTGCGG
>JANOXY010000662.1:0-7816 GCA_031418675.1 Pseudomonadota bacterium | reverse complement strand
GGTCAATGGACCGGTCACCATCCACGCCGAGCTGGCGGTGTTATGCGACATCGTGTTGGCTGCCGATCACGCACTGTTTCAGGACGCTCCGCATTTTCCCAACGGCCTGGTGCCCGGTGACGGCGTGCACGTGATCTGGCCTTTGTTGCTGGGCGTCAATCGCGGGCGCTATTTTCTGCTCACCGGGCAAAAAATATCGGCGCAGGAGGCTTTGCAATTGGGAGTGGTGAGCGAGGTGATGCCGGCCGCGGACCTGCTGCCGCGAGCCTGGCAGCTGGCGGAGCAACTGCTCAAGCAACCACCACTCACCTTGCGCTATGCGCGCCTGGTGCTCACCCAGCGCCTCAAGCAGCTCATGCTTGAACAGCTGGGCTATGGTTTGGCGCTGCAAGGGCTGGGCGCTAACGATTACTGGCCACCGGCCTGAGATGTTCAGCGCTGTGCATGGCATCAGACGCTTTGCACATGCGTTATCAAGTCCCAACAAGCGGCTTGCGAAACGGGTCACAGCCGCAAGTTTGTGAGAACAAGTGAGTAAGGGAGCAGGGGAGACCATGACGCCAAGCGCAGCACCGCATGCCGACACCCTCCGTAGCACCTTGTTTGCGCGCGTCGATAGCGTGCGCGAGACCTTGATTGCCGGCATCACAGAATCGCAGGCCGGCCGCACACTGGCACCACGCTCGGTCGCCGCCCTGCGCGAAGCTGGTCTGTTTTCCTTGAAGCTGCCCAAAGAGCTGGGTGGCCTGGAGCCCGACCCGATGTTGCAGGTCGAGGTCATCGAAGCGCTGTGTTACATCGATGCGTCCATGGGCTGGAATGTTTGCATTGGCAACGGCGCCAGTAGTCTGTGTGCCTTCTGGCCCGACGAAGCCATCGCCACCATGTTCAAGGACGGGCATATCCCGACCATGGCCGGCGTGTTCAACCCGGCCCGCGGTGTGACGGTGCCTGGCGGTTTGCGTGTCAGCGGGCGTTGGTCCTGGGGCAGTGGTATTCGGCACGCAGAGTGGGTCGGCGCCCATGTGCTGGTGGACATGGGCGAGGGGACAGCGCCGGCGTCGCGCATGGTGATCATGCCGATAAGCGATGTCACGCTCCATGACAACTGGCACGTGGCGGGTTTGCAAGGCACGGGCAGTAGTGATTTTTCGGCGCAGGATCTGTTTGTTGCCGATAGTTTCAGTTTTGAGTTGCGCAAGTTCGAACCCAGACGGGGTGGGCCGTTTTTTCAGATGGGCTTGCCGGGACTGCTCATTAACGAATTCATGGGCCTGTATTTTGGTGTCGCGCGCCGCGCGCTGGACGAAATGGTCAGCCTCATCAAATCCAAGCAGCGCGGTTATGGCAAGCCCAACGCGGTGGCTGATCGTGGTGTGGTGCAACGGGCCGTCGGCGAGGGTGATCTGAAACTGCGCGCAGTGCGCGCACTGGCGATGGAGATCCTGGCTGATGCCTGGGCCACGGTGTGCCGCGGCGAGCGCCCGTCGATGGCTCAGCAAGTGGATATGCGCAGTGTGACGGTGCTGGCGGCGGAAACTGCGGTAGATATCGCCGCCAAGGCCGTGCGCTACGGTGGCGGTCAGGCGATTTTTCTCGACCATGTACTACAACGCTGTTTGCGCGATCTGCAGACCGCGGCAGTGCATTTGTTTGTCAGCGATACGGCCTTCGAGCAGCGCGGTCAGCTGATGCTGGGCCGCGAGGTCGCTGATCCCCTGGGCGGCTGAGGACCATGACCATGACCATCACTTGCACCGACCATCGTATAGCGAGTGGCCGCGCCGGCTTGTCGGTGCTGGTGCGTAACAAACGGGCGGCCGAACTGGGCCAGCCCGTTTTGTTTATTCACGGTGCCACCTACCCATCGACCGTCACCTTCGACTACGCGGTTGATGGCGAATCCTGGATGGATATCCTGGCGCGTGCGGGTTTTGACACCTGGTGTATCGACCTGCTGGGTTATGGTGGCTCGGACCGACCCGCGGAAATGTCGCAAGCTGCGGCGGACCACGCTCCCATCGTGGACACCGTTGAGGCGGTGGCCGACGTCAAGCGCGCCGTCGATTTCATTCTGGCCAAGCGTGCGCTTGCGGCACTCGACTTGATTGGTTATTCCTGGGGCACGGCCATCGCGGGCCAGGTGGCGGGTGACTGCCCGCAACAGGTACGGCGGCTGGTGCTGGCCGGTGCATTGTGGTTGCGAGCCGGCGCGGTGCAGATCGCAGTTGATGGGCCGCTCGGTGCTTATCGCCTGGTGAGCGCGGCGGCCAGCGTGCAACGCTGGACCTACGGCATCGATGCCGCGCAGATGGAAGCTATCGGCACCAGCGCGAGTCGCATGGCCTGGGCGCAGATCGCAGTCGCCTCGGATCCCGCATCGGACCAACATTCGCCGCCCTTGCTGCGCGCTCCCACCGGCGTGGTGCAAGACCTCGCACACTTCTGGCTGAAAGATCAGCCCACCTACGCGCCCTCGCGCATTTGCTGCCCGACCTTGGTGGTGGTGGGCGAGTGGGACCAGGAAACTACACCGGCCCAAGCTCAGGCGGTGTTCGAACAATTAACGGGGAGCGATCTGCGACGTCTCGTGGTGATCGGTGGCGCGACCCATCTCATGTTGCTCGAACGCCAGCGCCGGCAACTTTTCCAGGTGGTGGACGGATTTCTGTCGGCGTAACCGACCTTGCCAACGAGGGGTGGTGTAATTCACCAAACGGTGTAATCCTGAATTCACCCGAGCACCGCTACATCTATTCGATTCGCGCCCATGACGTTTTCTTCCACTGTCGGCTGGCGTGAATGGGTGGCACTGCCCTCCCTGGGCATTGCCCGTATCAAGGCCAAACTCGACACCGGCGCCCGTACCTCGGCCCTGCACGCGCTGCGCTCGGATCGTTATACCGAACGCGGGGCGCCCCATGTGCGGCTGCACGTACAACCACGGCAGCGCGATGGTGAGGGTGTGCTGGTGGTCGAGACCGCCATCATCGATGAACGGACAGTGACCGATTCGAGCGGTCATCGTGAACGGCGCATCGTGGTGGCTTCGGATGTGGCGCTCGGTACCGAACGCTGGTCCATTGAGTTGACCATTACTAATCGCGATACATTACGGTTCCGCATGTTGCTCGGACGCAGCGCCATGCAGGGCCACCTCATCATCGACCCGGACCGCTCCTACGTGCTGGGCAAACCCGACAAGGCCAGAAGCAAGGTCGTGCGCCGCGCGCAACCCCATCCACTATGAAAATTGGCATTCTTTCGCGCAATTCCAAGCTTTATTCCACTCGCCGACTGGTCGAGGCTGCGCGCGCGCGCGGCCACTCGGTGCGGGTCATCGATGTGCTGCGCTGTTACATGGACATCACATCGCACAACCCCACCATTCACTATAAAGGCGAGGAGCTGACGGAGTTTGATGCGGTGATCCCGCGCATCGGCGCTTCGGTCACCTACTACGGCACGGCGGTGGTGCGGCAGTTTGAAATGATGGGGACCTACTCCGTCAACGAATCGGTCGCCATCACGCGCTCGCGCGACAAATTGCGATCACTGCAGCTGCTGTCGCGCGAGGGTATTGGTTTACCGATCACCACGTTCGCCCACTCTCTGGATGACATCGATGGCCTCATCGACGAAGTGGGCGGTGCGCCGCTGGTCATCAAAGTGCTGGAAGGGACCCAAGGTTTAGGCGTGGTGCTGGCCGAAACCAAAAACGCGGCAAAGAGCGTCATCGAGGCCTTCATGGGCCTTGATGCCAATATTCTGGTGCAGGAATTCATCAAGGAGTCGGCGGGCTGCGATATCCGTTGTCTGGTCATCGGTGGCAAGGTGGTGGCGGCGATGCAGCGTTCCAGTGCGCCGGGCGAATTTCGCTCCAATCTCCATCGTGGCGGTGCCGCGAGTGCGGTCAAGATCACGCCCGAGGAACGTTCCACTGCCTTACGCGCAGCAAAAACCTTGGGGCTGAATGTCTGTGGTGTGGATCTGCTGCGCTCCAATCATGGCCCGGTGATTATGGAAGTTAATTCTTCGCCGGGTTTGCAGGGCATTGAGCAGGTTTCAGGCAAGGACATTGCCGGGCAGATCATCGAGTTCCTGGAAAACCAGGGCGTGGGTTGCACGACCAAGACCCGCGGTCGAGGCTGAGCGTTTGGGCACGGCGCCGATACTCATCGCCGGCACCGCCGTCAGTGCCGGCACACGGATCAAGATTGAGTTCCCACTGGCCGATCTCTACACCTATGGTCCGCTGGCCATGCCGGTGGAGGTGGTGCGTGGGCGTCTCGATGGCCCGACGGTGTTTGTCTCGGCTGCCATACACGGCGATGAGATCAATGGTATCGAGATCATTCACCGCCTGCTGCGTCAGCACAGCACCCTGCGTCAATTGCGCGGCACCTTGATCTGCATTCCCATCGTCAATGTTTTTGGCTTCATCAATCAGACTCGCTACCTGCCCGACGGGCGGGATCTGAATCGCTCCTTTCCAGGCTCGGAGCGCGGCTCGCTGACTTCGCGCGTTGCCCATCTTTTTCTGCGTGAGTTCGCGGCCAAATGTGATTACGGCATCGATCTGCACACCGCTGCCGCCCATCGTAATAATCTGCCGCACATTCGAGCCAACCTCGACGACAAGGAAACCCTGCGTTTGGCGCGCAGCTTTCAGGTGCCGGTGTTGTTGAATTCCAATACCCGCGATGGCTCGCTACGCCAGGCGGCCGGCGAATTGGGCGTCAAGGTGGTGTTGTTCGAAGGTGGTGAACGGCTGCGCTTTAATGAAGACGTCATTCGCATCGGACTGCAGGGCGTGATGAGTTCGCTACGCACCCTGGGTATGCTGCCGGCGCGTGCGCGGCGCGACGACAGTGCCAAACCCCTGATCGCGCGCCACACGCGTTGGGTGCGGGCGGCGCGCAGTGGCATTCATTGCATCGCCGTCAAACTTGGCCAGCGCGTCAAACGCGGTGATCGACTGGGCGTGATATCCGACCCTTTTGGCACGCTGGAAGAGGAAGTCGTTTGTGAACACGACGGCATTATCATCGGCCAGACCCGTTTACCCCTGGTCAATGAAGGTGATGCGCTATTCCATCTGGCGCGCTTCGATCGTGCGGGTGCGATTGCAGGTTTGGGTGACGCGATGCAGAGCTTGATCGAAACGGCAGAGACCCAACAATCGGATATCGAGCCGCCGACCTATTGAACGTCGCTGCAACTGCAAGACCGGTCTGCGATCATCCGGCTGGTGGTGTCGAGCCCGCATCGAGCGGCTGGAATTTTTCTTCCCGTCTGCATTGCTCGCAACGCGGGCCATGGAATTTGTGTAGGGGAGTCCGTTGACACTCGCTAGGCAGCGCCCCTATATTCGCCCGGCCCCGCCCGTCGCGGTTGGCGTTTGTTACCTCCCTTACGGTATCTGACGGACGAGGACAAATCTGTGATAATCCCGCGGCGTTGGGGGTGAGGCGTCAGCCGAAGTGACACGCTGCGGAGATGGCTACGACTTGGGCGGCACACGACGCGAGACGTTGTGGTAATTGTCGAATAACAAAGATTTGCACGGCTGCCGGTCCCCGGGACTTGATGCGCCGGGCCTAGGGGAGTGTATGCCGATGAATAGCCCGAGCTTCACCCGAAGCGGCTGCGCACGCCATGCGGGCGCCTTCGAAACCCCAGCTGTCAGCGCGCCATGCGCTCGTCGACCCTCGTAATACATATCAAACCTTCTTTCCAGCTGAGTCCAAACACAATGAACAAGCTCATTCGTTCCTGCCGTCGCTACGCGTCCATGGCGGCCGTCCTGACCTGCTCCTTTGCCTTCGCCTTGCCCGCTCTGGCCGAGGACGCGGCAGCGGCGGCGCCGGCAGAGTCCGCCAACGCCGAACAAGCAGCGGACCAGACCGTTGAACCCATCCGTACAGGCATTCCCCACGACTCGCTGTTCGCGCTGGACATGAAGGGCGAATGGGGCATCGCAGTCGGCAATTTCGGCTTGATGCTGGAAACCAAGGACGGTGGTGCCAAGTGGGAAACAGTCCCGGCCAAAACTCCCCTGGCGCTGCTGGGCGTCAAACGGGCCGGTGACCACGTGGTCGCTGTTGGTCAGCAAGGCCTGGTTATGACCCGCACGGGCGATGGTGAATGGCAAGACGTCAAAAGCGGCTTGGACCAGCGCCTGTTGAACGTTGACATGAATGAAGCGGGCTTGGCCATCACTGTAGGCGAATTCGGCCATGTCGCGCGCTCGAAGGACTTTGGCGCCACCTGGCAGCCGATCACGATCCCGTGGGCCGATTACAACGACGAAGGTTATGAACCCCACCTCTATGGCGTGATTGTCACCCCAGAAGGTACGGTCATGGTCGGCGGCGAATTTGGTCTGATCCTCCGTTCCGACGACAGCGGCGATACCTGGCGGGTGGTCAACCGCGGGGACGCCAAGGCCGACGAGTCGGTGTTCGCCATCACCTTGGCCCACGATGGCAGCAATTCGGGCTATGCCGTGGGCCAGGAAGGACTGGTTCTCAAGACCACCGACGGCGGTTTGACCTGGGCGCGCCTGAAGGCCGATACCAACGCCAACCTGCTGGGCGCCTGGGCCGGCAATAGCGAAGTGGTCATCGTCGGCATACGCGAAATGCTCCGCTCCAGCGACGACGGTGCCACGTTTACCAAGTCCAGTGATATTGGCATCGTGCGCACCTGGTTCCAGGGCATCGCCGCAGGGGTGTCCGAAACCAAGGCGGGCGAAAAGGGCTTTTTGCGCGAGCAGAACGTTTTTGTCGTCGGCTACCGCGGTACCATCGCTCGCGTTATCAAGTAAGCGTCACCGCTATCCCTCGTAGCGCGCGACCGGCTCCCGGTCGCGCGGCAACCACCGCCAGCGACCTCCCTCTTTTATCTTTTTCGCCACTTTCGCTTCCCTCACACGGGGGCTGCCGCCTAATTGTGTTGCACTGTTGCAACGTTGCAACAGAAAATAGTATGCAAGAATCCAACGTTGCGGCCGAAAAAGGATTGACAGGCCCACGTAAATGGGCCGTAATGGCAGCGCCGCCGGGAATCCGGTGGGCCGATTTTATCTGTACCAGGCATACAACAAAAATTGTCGCCCGCGTACTACTGAGGTTCCTAAAAAGACACATGGTTATACAGAGGAGAGCGGGAGTGAAGAAACACACAATCGCGCATATTCTCATGGCGGGAGGCATGGCCGGCAGCGTTTTATTCGCCGGCACGGCTTCCGCCATTGACTGGAATATCACGGGATTTATTCGGGAAGAAATTGCCTACAGCCTTAACTCGGACGGCAACCCGAACAATGATATGGACAACCCATTCAACGATCGCGTCCAGCCGATGATGACGCACCATAACTTCGGTAGCAAAACAACACCTACTGCCAATCCGGAAAATTATTTCGACACACTTGGGACCGCGGGTTTCCTCCCGATTGCGGAACCAACGGGCTCCAACTCGCGCGCCAAAGCCCACACCTATTGGGGCCAAAAGCAGATCGGTGACGGCTCTTTGGTGCCAGCACCAATTGGTATCACACCTGCGGCAAATACGGCTTTCAACACACCTGCTGCGCGGGGAGTCGAGTTCCACACCGTGGGCGGAAACACCAGCTCACCGGTCGACTGCCACTATAGCCAGCAATCAGCGTTGGCCGCAGGTTCCCCGGGTATCGGCGGCAATTTAGGTATTGCAGGCGGCATTCAGAATCCCGGCGGATTTCCGATCTTTCCGGGCGTGATTTGCCCCGGTGGCGGTGGCTCCAGCTTCGTGCCAGGCGCACGGAATAACG
>JANOXY010000661.1:0-2942 GCA_031418675.1 Pseudomonadota bacterium | reverse complement strand
AGCAGCGCCACACTTGTGGAAGCCCGAGTTTCCGGTCCGTCCCGGCCACTTCCCTGCTGACGTGATCATGCAGCTCAAGCCGTTTTCAGTCGAGGCGCTTGATCACTTTCTCTACATCGAGCGACCTGAAGGACTCGACATCTCAGACGGTAAGGGGTTTGACCACGCACACCATTATCACCGCGCCGCACGGCCCGATCTTTTGACACCGACTGCGCAGGATTACGTCAGCCAGGGTCACTTGTATCACGGGGTGCTGCAGGGATTGATCGGCCTGTGTGAGGCTGGGGGTGAGGACAAAGTGTTTGTCGGCCATGATCAGGCGCAGGTGGCTGGCAGCGAGTTTGGGCTTCCTGGCTTGTTCAAAGTGACGAATCTTGAGACGGCAAAACGCGCGATAGAGGAAATTGTGACACAAGGCGAAGGGGCGCCCGCCGACAACCCAAATTCCCACTATGCGCGCTTTGCGGCAATCAAGCAGGAACTCGTTGAGCTGCAGTCTGCCAGAACGTTCTTCAAGCCGTCACGACCCGTTGTCCCAAATCCCACGCTAATAGAACGCCCGGACACAGTCATCATCACCGAGCCGCTTGCCGCAAAAGCCGTTGATTTAGGGAATGCTGTTTACGCGCTGATGATGCGCGTTCTCTCTCAGGTATTCTCGCCCGCGCCACTGCCGCAAGAGCTACGTATGGGCTTTGCGGTCGGTTCGACCGAACTCATGTATGCGCTGCAGGCGGTGGGTGAGGCCGCAACGCAATTATCAGCGGCCGGTGGTGTGGGCACTGCCGGCATCACATTCGCTCTGCCGCGCTCAACTGGGCAACTGGTGCAGAGCTGTGCAGGTCAGATTTTGAGCGAACGCACCGCCGAACTGGCGACGGCAGCTCTGGCACTCGAGGCGAAAGCGGGGCTGACAGGGCTCGGCGCGCGACTTGAGAAGCTAGCACTTCGTTTTGATGAGTTGCACCAGCGCTTCGAAGGTCACATCGCCGTCACCGTGGAGCAGACAGCGCGCATCGTTGGAGTAAGCAAGCCGAACATGCAAGATGCTGTAGGCGATCCGAACGTCGCAAGCACAAAAGACATCACGGTGCGCTTCGATACCAAGCGCTGCATCCATTCGCGCCATTGCGTACTTGAAGCGCCAAAAGTGTTCCGCGCCAACACGCCAGGCAAGTGGATACATCCGGAGGCAGCCTCTATTGACCACCTGATACATGTCTCACACAACTGCCCATCAGGCGCGATCAGCTACAGCCGTCACGACGGCGGCGTCGATGAAAGGGCCCCGGACGTCAACGTTGTCCGAGTGCGAGAGAACGGCCCTTACGCAGTAAACGCAGACGTGAAGATGGCCGACGACGTATTCACGCGCGCCACACTCTGCCGCTGCGGTCAGTCAAAAAACAAGCCCTTCTGCGATAATTCGCACGTCAAGGCAGGATTCGCTGCCACGGGCGAACCCGTGGCAATACCAAGCGATCCGCTTGAGTTCCGTGGCGGCTCGCTATCGGTCGAGCCTTTGCCTGACGGCCCACTCCAACTTCTCGGCAATGTAGAGATTTGCGCGGGTACCGGTCGCACCGTCACCCGCGCTCAAAACGCAAGACTCTGCCGCTGCGGCGCCTCATCAACCAAACCCTTCTGCGACGGCACGCATGCGAGGGTAGGATTCAAGAGCTAGTTCTAACGGGCGCGGTCCTCTATCAACCCCGCACCGCACGATAGAACTTTTGCATCGTGCTGATGACGACAAAGAAGAGGACGAGGAGCATGGCACCCTTCGCGCTGTTGTCGGTGTCAGGGCTTGTGAAGATGCGGGGCCCGATGGCGAGCCATAGCAGGGCCGCTGCCCAGACGGTGGTGAGTACGAAATCGAGTGCGCGCGTGAGCGGGCGCCAGCAGCCGTCCGAGAAGACGACCGCAAAGAGCATGGCGTTGAGGACCCAGAGGCCGACCACCACCAATGCGCCTTGCGTGAGGAATGCGGGGTCAAACTGAAAGATTGTCGTGCCAATCGCCGGAAACAGGCGTGGCATGATCACGGGTGAACCGGCAATTGTGATGGCGCCTGCAGTGGCTGCGATTGCGCTGAGGCCCCAGATGATGCGGTTGATGCTGTCGTTGCGTGCAGAGGCATGTGACATGGAGTTTTCCTTCCGGGTTGGTCTGTCGGGTGTCAGGCTTTGGTGATGGCAGCGAGTGCGGATGCTGTGTGCGGACCCTGCAGGCGGCGATAGATCTTGATGCCAAGATCAAGCAGCACGAGCAGCAGGACAACACCCATCCAGCCTTTCGCGCCTTCGTCGGTGAGCGGGCTCATGAAGATGCGCGGACCCATCATGAGCCACAGCATCATGCCTGCCCAAAGCGCGGCGAGGGCGAGGTCGAAGTTGCGCGTGAGCCGGCGCCATCGGCCTTCGATGAACACGATCGTGTTCAGAATGGCCGTCAGCGTCCACATCACGACCACGGCAGCACCGCCCACGGCCACGAAGTCCGGGTCGAAGTGGAATATGTGTGCGGCTGCTGGCGGCAGGAAGTTCTGAGCGATCCAAGGCGAACCGACAAGGGTTGCAATGCCTGCTGCTGCAGCAATGCCGGCCACGGCCCACCATGGGCGACTGATGTCGTCGCGGTCTCCTGGGCGAGGGCGCCAAGTCGTCGTTTGCGCCGGGGGCCACTTGTGGCGCATCCAGCCCACGATGATTGCGGTCATCACCATAAAGCCTGGCCACCATAGCGCCCCGATGCCGTGGGTGAGCCACCAGCTTCCGAGCGAGATAATTTCGCGGCCGGGTTCGCTGAGAAGGGCAAGCGGAAGCGTGACCAGCCACTGCAGCACCACGCCGCCCAGCGCCAGAGCCACGAAGCCCGACGTGCGCGTGGCCGGGATGATCATGAAATCCGCGGGGCGATAGCGCTCCGCAACGCTTTCG